>NZ_JBANAZ010000031.1:0-106170 GCF_059803455.1 Bradyrhizobium sp. UFLA05-108
GATCACGGCGTTCGAGGGGTGTCCACACCCTCACCGCCGCTTACCCCAGTCGCCGCTTACCCCATAGCATCTGGATTGCCCGCGAAAGCTATCGCGGGCAATGACTGCGAGGGTGAGGTTATTCCTTCCGCGCAAATTCCGTCGGCGTGCGTCCCGTCACCTGGCGGAAGGCTGCCGAGAAGGCAGGCACGCTGGCATAGCCGAGCTGCGAGGCGAGCTGCTTGACCGAGACTTCAGCATCGGTCGACAGTCTTTCGATCGCGGCCGCGATGCGGGCGCGCTGGCACCAGCTCTTGAAGCTGAGCTGCGTCTCGGAGGAGAACAGCCGGGACAACGTGCGCGCGGAGGTTCCGACCTCGTGCGCGAGCGTCTCGATCTCGTAGCTCCCGGTCGGATCATCCAGCACGATCAGGGCGGCGCGTCGGCAGCGGGGCTCCCGCGGCAGCGGCACGAAGGTCGCGGAATCCTCGGCCTGGTGCAGTTCCAGCATCACCAGGCGAACCAGCAGCTCCGTGCGCTCGGGCGCATTGCGAGAATCAAAGAGCGCCAGGATCGCCTGGTGCAGGAGCGGCGACACCCGCACCACGAACTCCTTGCCGAGCCCCTTGGCGCGCTGCTCGCGTTTCAGCCAGGGCAGGTCGAAATAGAGGGTGCGCATCTCGATGTCGGCGAGCACGTCGATGGCGTGTTCGAGATGGGCCGGCACCCAGACCGCGCGGTCCGGCGGCACCAGCCAGCGGCCCTTGGGCGTGGTTACCTGCATCGTGCCTTTCGCGGCATAGACGAGCTGCGCCTCGCGGTGCATGTGCGGGTCGAGCCGCAGGCCCTTGGGGTAGTCGCGCGCGACGAGGTGCACGCCGGCGGTCGAGCGGTGATTTCCGTGCACTTCCTTGATTGGCGTTTCGACGACAGTCATTGGCAGCATCCCGTCATGACTCCGACATATAACCCATTTCGGGACAGGAGAGGATTCGCACGTCATGAACAACCCCGGCCGGGTGATCGGTTTCGTCAACGCCGCCCATTTCATCGATCACTATGCGATGCTGATCTTCGCCGCCGCCGTGATCATCATGGGGCCGGCGCTCGGCATGGCCTATTCGGAGCTGCTGCCTTACGCGACACCGGGTTTCATCGCCTTCGGCGCGGGATCGCTGCTGACTGGTTGGCTGGGCGACCGTTGGAGCCGCCGCCACATGATGGTGATCTTCTTCATCGGCATCGGCGTCTCGATGATCTCGGTCGGCTTCGTGCAGACGCAGGTCGAGCTTGGCGCGGCGCTGCTCGCGATCGGCATCTTCGCCTCGATCTACCATCCCGTCGGCACCGCGATGATCGTGTCCTATGCCGACAGGCTCGGCCGCGAGATGGGGCTGAACGGCGTCTGGGGCAATCTCGGCGTTGCATCGTCCGCCTTGGTCACTGGCGTGATCGGGCAATATCTCGGCTGGCGTTTTGCCTTCATCGTTCCAGGCGTCGTCACGATGCTGATCGGCATCGCCTTCGCCATGACAGTCGTGCATGAGGATCGCAAGGGCAGCAAGCAGGCGGCGGCGCAGGCGCGCGTTGCAAAGCAGGACATGTGGCGCGTGGTCCTTGCACTGCTGATCGTCGTGATCGCGATCTCGACGACCTTCAATGCTGTGACGGTGGCGCTGCCAAAGCTGTTCGCCGAACGGCTCGCGGATCTCACCAGGAGCCCGGCGCTGTTGGGGGTGATCGCCGCCTGTGTCTACGTGTTCGGCGCGATGACGCAGTACACGATCGGCCGGCTGCTCGATCATTATTCGCTGAAGACGGTGGCGCTGCCGCTGTCCTTCATGCTGGCGCCGTTCCTGTATCTGGCGGCGAGCCTGTCCAACCTGCCGCTGATCGTGGTCTCGATCGGCATCGTCATGGGCGCGTTCGGGCAGGTCACGGTCAACGACGCCATGGTCGGCAAATACACCACCGAGGAATGGCGCTCGCGCGCCTATGCGGTGCGCTATTTCGTCGGCTTCACCGCGGCCGGCGCCTCTGTCGGCCTGGTCGCCTGGCTTTACGAGCAGGGCGGCTTCGTCACCATGCTGCGGGCCTTCGCCGCGCTCTGCCTGCTCGCCATCGCGGCTGCGATCATCCTGCCGCGCGAGATCAGGACGCCGCAGCCGGCGTGACGGATCATGTCCACCGGAGGCGGGAACTCGCTCCGCCTCCCGCGGGTTCTACCCCTAGTCGCCGGCACCGCGCTGGATCAACCGAAGGGGAAACGATATCTGCATGCAGTGGAGCCTGCTCCGACCGGTCGGCTTCGTTCCCGCGGCGCTTGTCCTCACGACCATTGCGGCCGGCGCCGAGGGCGGCAAATCCACAGGTCCGTCTGAATTTCTCCTGGTGGCGCAGATCGTGGTCCTGATCGCCGTGGGCCGCGGCCTCGGCGAGATCATGCAGCGCGTCGGGCAGCCTTCGGTGATCGGCGAATTGCTTGCCGGCATCCTGCTCGGGCCGTCACTGTTCGGCTGGATCTGGCCCGAGGCGCAGCAGGCGGTGTTTCCGAAGACGCCCGAGCAGAAGGCGATGATCGATGGCATCGCCCAGTTCGGCATCCTGCTTTTGTTGCTGCTGACCGGCATGGAGACCGACCTCAAGCTGGTCAGGAAGATTGGCAAGGCAGCCATCGCGATCTCGATTGCCGGCATCATCGTTCCCTTCGCCTGCGGCTTCGCGCTCGGAGAATTCCTGCCCGATGCGCTCCTGCCCAATCCGCAAGCGCGGCTGGTGGCCTCGCTCTTCATGGGTACGGCGCTGTCGATCTCGTCGGTGAAGATCGTGGCTGTGGTCGTGCGCGAGATGAATTTCATGCGCCGCAATGTCGGCCAGATCATCGTCGCGACCGCAGTCATCGACGACACGATCGGCTGGATCATCATCGCCGTCATCTTCAGCCTCGCATCGCAAGGCACGCTCGATGTCGCTTCCGTCGCCAAGGCCGTGATCGGTACGCTGGCCTTCCTCGCCGTCAGCTTCACCGTCGGCCGGCGGCTGGTGTTCCACCTTATCCGCTGGGCCAACGATACCCTCGTCAGCACCGCGCCGGTCATTACCGTGATCCTGCTGCTGATGGGTACCATGGCGCTGATCACGCATCTCATCGGCGTGCACACCGTGCTCGGCGCCTTCGTCGCCGGCATCCTGGTTGGGGAGTCTCCGATCCTGACCCGGCAGATCGACGAGCGCCTGCGCGGATTGATCTCGAGCTTTTTCATGCCGGTGTTCTTCGGTCTCGCCGGGCTCAGCGCAGATCTCACGGTGCTCCGCGATCCCCATCTCCTGATGCTCACCGGCCTGCTCGTCCTGATCGCGAGTGTCGGCAAGTTCGGCGGCGCCTTCGTCGGCGGGACCATAGGCGGTCTGAGCTACCGGGAATCGCTGGCGCTCGCGAGCGGGATGAACGCGCGCGGCTCGACCGAGGTCATCATCGCGACCATCGGCCTTTCCATCGGCGTGCTCAGCCAGAACTTGTTCACGATGATCGTGACGATGGCGATCGTGACGACAATGGCAATGCCGCCGATGCTGCGCGTGGCACTGTCGAAGCTGCCGATGAGCAGGGAGGAGAAGGAGCGGCTCGAGCGCGAGGAGTTCGAGAAGCGCGGTTTTGTCGCCAATCTCGAGCGGCCCCTGCTGGCCGTCGACGAAAGCGTCAACGCTACCTTTGCCGCCCACATCGCGGGCCTGGTCGCCGGCATGCGTGGCCTGCCGATCACGGTGCTGCAAATTGGCCGACGAGCGAAGGAACAAGAAAAGGGAGTCAGCGAAGGGGAGAGTCACGAAGCCGTGGTGAAGAGAGCCGCCGAAGCTGTCGCCGGCATTGGCGGCGGAGAGGGCGGCCACGTCGACGTCATCACGCGAACCCGGCGGGCGGAGCTGGGCGAAGCGATCGCCGACGAAGCGCGGAAGGGATTTGACCTCCTGGTCGTGGGCGTCGACAAGGTTACCGCGACCAAGGATCGTTTCGACAGGAAGGTCGAGGATGTCGCAGCGGAGTTCGAAGGGCCGCTTGCGATCGTGGCGGCCAAAGGCAAGCACTTGAAGCAACCGATGCCCGACGCATTCAACATTCTCGTTCCGGTCTCCGGCAGCGGCGTCTCCAAGCGCGGCGCGGAAGTTGCGGTCGCGCTGGCGCAGGCGGGATCAGGCTCGCTCCGCGTCGTCTATGTGGCGACGACCCGGGACAAGGGCGCGCAGCGTGGTACGTCCCGCGGACTGACCAAGGAGGAGGGCATCCTCAAGGACACAAGCGATCTCGCCGCTCGTTACGACGTCGACATCACGACGACGTTGCGCGTGAACCGCGCGCCGGAGGCGGCGATCCTCCGTGAGATCGACACCACCGATGTCGATCTCGTGGTCATGGGCGTCGACCGCATCCAGGCCGATCATCTCTCCTTTGGAGGCGTCGCTGATGCGGTGCTCAGGCAGTCGAAGGTTTCGGTGCTCCTGGTGTCGAGCGGCGAGGCACGCCGGACTCCCGCGGAGAAAGCCTAGCACTTCATCTCTGCGCCTTGCAGGTCGCGGTTACCCGCCTTGGTCCACGCTTGGCCACTCACAAGCGGGATACTTTGGGAGCCAAAGCGAAGTGCGAAATTGGCTGGCGCCGACATTTCGTTTTTGTTACATTTTTGTGACATAGGCCACACCTGCTGCTCTGCTCGACTTGATAGGGTTGAGTCCATGATGGCGCATCTCAGGCTACCGATCATCTTCATCGCCCTTGTCGTTGCGACCCAGAGCCTGGCCGCCGAGACCAGGGGTGCGGGCTCCACTTTCGTTTCGCCCGTGATGGCGAAATGGATCGACGCCTACAAGGCAACGACCGGCAATACCGTCAGTTATCAGGCGGTGGGCTCGAGCATTGGCGTCGGCTTGATCAAGAAGGAAGCCGTCGATTTCGGCGCGACCGATATGCCGCTTGACCCGAAAGAGTTGCAGAAGCTCGACATGATGCAATTTCCGATCGTGATCGGGGGCGTCGTCCCGGTTGTCAATATCGAGGGCGTGAAGCCGGGCCAGATTCGCTTCACGGGCCAGATGCTGGCGGACATCTACCTCGGCAGGCTGAGATCATGGGATGATCCAGCCATTCAGGCGGTCAACCCCGATCTGAAGCTGCCGGCCAAGCCGATCACCGTCGTCCATCGCATCGATGGATCCGGGACGACGTTCAACTGGTCGAACTATCTCTCGAAGATCAGCGCGCAATGGAAGGCAAGCGTAGGCGAGGGTACCTCGGTCGAGTGGCCGCTCGGGCTGGGCGGAAAAGGCAATGATGGCGTCGCCTCGCTCGTCAGTCTGGTCCCCGGCTCGATCGGCTACCTTGAATATTCCTACGCGCTGCAGCGGCTCGACAGGATTTCCTTCGGCGTGGTCCAGAACAGCGCCGGCAACTTCGTCAGCCCCAACGCCAAATCATTCCAGGCAGCAGCCTCGAGCGCAGCCTGGACGACGGCGAAAGATTTCTATCTCGTTCTCACCAATGCTCCCGGGGAAGATGCATACCCCATCACGGCCACGACATTCGTGTTGATGCACAAGCAGCCAAAATCGCCGGAGAGGTCGACAACCACCATCGACTTCGTTCGCTGGTCTCTGGAAAGCGGCAAGTCCCAGGCCGAAATGCTCAACTACGTTCCCCTGCCGGCCGCGTTGATCCAGCAGATCGAGTCGTATTGGCAGCAGAGCCTTCAAGCCTCCACGATGTCGGCATCGGCCGCCAGCAAGCAATGACATTTGTGTGTGGCGTTGGTATGCCGATCGCCTAGGGTCTCGCGAACCGTCACATCAAATGAGCGATGGGGAATTGGGTCGCAACGGAACGACGGCTTGGGCTCAATCGCGTCGACATGGCCACATCCTCTCTCTCGTCCGCCATGGACAACACCTGACGTCACCACATTCGTCCGAGAGCCGTCTGCAGGTCATGAGAGCCAGAGGCCCAACAGGGCTGGCTAGGTCGTCCCCACGTGTTGCGACAATGACATCATGCACCTGATTTGCCGCGACGCGTCAAATTGTGTCGGAAAATACGAAAATCTCCGTTCCGTCGCGTCGACAGGGGCACGGCCGCCAGCGTTAACGATGTCTGCATCCTGATAATTCGTCGATACTTCTTAGCGAAGTCTTATGGGGTTCATCCTTAGGTAGCAGGCGACTTCAGTGTCAGGAGTAACCACAATGTCGTTCGGCAAGCGTCAATCCGGAGTTGGTGCCGGTGCACAAGCTCTTAACGTCGACATGGCTGCTGCACGAAGCTCGGCCGGCACCGACGCGGCTCAGGCGACAGGCGGCCCGCTTCGCTGGCTCATCCTGTTTCTCGCTTGTTGCGGGGGGCTTTACGGGCTGTTTGTCAGCTATGGTCCGGACATCGTGCGCGACCATCGCCTGGCCGGAACCTGGCAGCCAGCGTATGACTTGCAGGCTATGGAGGGTAAGTGCAAGCGAACAAACTTCGTGATCACCTTCTGCACGGCCAAGATCAAATCTGTCGCCAAGCCTGATCAAGCGCCGATCGATGTTGGTTTCTACATGCTCTTCTCAGGCGGTGGCGGGGAGGCGCTCGTGCCGGTGCGCTCAACGACCGACCGCACGGCGGTCTCGATCTTCTACGCCGCGGAAGCAAAGCTCTGGAACCGTACGCTGTCGTTTGTTGTCTCGGCGGGCATATTGGCTCTGATGGCCTTCGTCGCGCTCTCGCTTCTCGGGAAAGCGGTCAGGTCATGATGACCGACGTCTGACCGCGAGCGTCACCTCGCCGATCATTTCGAAAGCACCGTTCATTGTATCCGTAAGGTTTCTGAAGAACATCCCGGATTCATCCACTCCCTTTGCAGATCGAGTGCGTAGGCCGTGTCATTGCTCAAAGTTCTTGGCGCCATCTGCGGCATTTTGCTGTTTTGGGGCTATTTCCAATTGCCTTCCGGCTCCGGCGACGTGGCGTCTCGACAGACCCTGTCCATCAGCGAGGAGACGGACCGCGTCCTGCTCGGCTGGAGCGGGCCGGTGCAGGAGCCGATGAGCGAGCGTGTCGCTGCGGCCCTTGATCGTTACAAGGCCGATCGACGCCGGCTCGTGCTCGTCCTCAACTCGCCGGGCGGCTCGATCGAGCATGGACGCAAAGTCGTCGCCGCGATCCGCGCCCGCGATCGTGCGATCGATACGCTCGTCCAGAAAGCCGGCGTCTGTGCCTCGATGTGCGTTCCGATTTTTCTCGCTGGCGCCAGCCGGATGGCCGATCCCGAAGCCTACTTCATGTTTCACCAGGCCAGCTTACAGAGCAGTGCCAGGGAAAGCATGAAGCAACGGGAGTTCGGCAGCGTCGAGAATGCTTTCTTCTCGGAAATGGTCAAGTCGATCGAGACGCATGCCACCGACGAGTTCTTCCGTAACGACATCGGCATCCGCGGCGTTAGCGAGGTCTGGCTTGCCATGATGCGTAAGAAGATCTCGGGCAGCGATATCTGGATGAGCGGTCAACAGCTCGTAGATGAGGGCTCTGGCATCGTCGATAGCCTTGTTCGCACGCCCGCTCGTTAGCAGACATCAGCCAACTGCACCAAGTCTGAGGGCACGTACCAGGGCACAGGATCAGCTCGGCCGCCCGGTATCCGTCCTAACGCAGGCGTTGCGATCATGACTGTATGCACCTGATTTGCCCGACGCGTCAAGTTATTTCGTAAAATACGAAATTTTCGTGCCGGCGTCGTCAGCTACTTTGCATGGGGTTGTTTTCGACATTTTTGCTCCTCCCTCGTCGGAGAGAGGGGAGCGCTTAGGATTTCGCCTCGACGGCCGGCTTCGCCACCGGCGCTGTCTTCTTCGACGCACGCCAGTTCTCGAAACGCTGCACCACCACGAAGAAGGCAGGCACGAACAACACGGCGAGGCAGGTCGAGGCGAGCATCCCTGAGAACACGGTGATGCCGATCGACTTGCGGGCGCTGGCGCCGGCGCCGGTTGCGAGCACCAGCGGCACGACGCCGAGGATGAAGGCGAACGACGTCATCAGGATCGGCCGGAAGCGGGCGCGTGCCGCTTCGATCGCGGACTCCAGCAACGGTTTGCCGTCGCGGACGTGCAACTCCAGCCCGACCTCGACGATCAGGATGGCGTTCTTGGCCGACAGCGCGATGAGGAGGATCAGGCCGATCTGGCAATAGAGGTTGTTGTCGATGTTGAGGCCATTGAGCACCAGCATCGGCCCGATCAGCGACAGCGGCACCGCGAGGATCACCGAGATCGGTGCGTACCAGCTTTCGTACTGGCCTGCGAGCACGAGATAGACCAGCAGCATGGCGAGGCCGAACACCCAGTAGATCTGGTTGGAGACGGCCTTCTCCTGATAGGACATCGCGGTCCATTCGAAGCCGGTGCCGGGCGGCAGCGTCTTGTCCGCGATCTCCTTCATCAATTGCAGGGATTCGCCGGACGAGTACCCCTGCGCCGGCAGGCCGACGATGGTCGAGGAGGGATAGAGATTGTAGAGGCTGATCAGCGACGGACCCGTGGCCGGCGTGATCGTGGCGACGGTGCCGATCGGGATCATGTCGCCGTTCGAGTTGCGAACCTGCATGTTGGCGATGTCGCGCTCGGTGACGCGGAACGCCGGATCGGCCTGGGTATAGACCTGGAACACGCGGCCGAACTTGTTGAACTGGTTGACGTAGGATGAGCCGAGATAGGTCGACAGCGCCGAGAATACCTGGTCCGTCGTCACATGCAGCGTCTGGGTCTTGATGCGGTCGATCTCGACGTTGAATTGCGGCACCGACGAGCGGAACGAGGACGAGACGCGCTGGAGCGCACTCTGGCTCTGGGCGTTAGAGACCATCGCGCTCGTGATCGCCTGGAGCTTTGCGAAATCGCTGTTGCCGTCGCGCAGCTCGACCTGCATCGAGAAGCCGGCGGCGTTGCCGATGCCCTGAATCGGCGGCGGCGGCAGCACCAGCGTGCGTGCCTCCATGATGGTCGCGACCCTGTCGTTCAGGCCGTACACCAGCGAACGCAGATCCTCGCCTTTGCCCCGCGCATCCCAGTCCTTCAGGATGATGTAGGCGACGCCGGCATTCGCGAGGCTCGCGCTGTTGTCGAGCGCGGAAATGCCGGCAATGGTGATGACCTGCTGGACGCCCGGCGTGTCCTTGATAAGCTCGCTGGCCTTGTCGAGCACCTTCTGGGTTCGCTCGAGAGAAGCGCCGTCGGGTAGCTGCACGGCGGCGATCAGATAGCCCTGGTCCTCGATCGGCAGGAAGCCGGTCGGCACCCGTGAGAGGCCGTAGCCGCCGATCGCGATCAGGACCAATGCAATCGCGACCGAGACCGTGGCGTTCCTGACGAGGGCGCCGATCAGCCGCGTATAACCCCGCTCGACGCGGTTATAGACGGCGTTGAAGCCGCGGTAGAAGAAGTTGCGCTGCTCCGGCGGCACGGTCGGCCGCAGCCACAGCGCGCACTGCGTCGGCTTCAGCGTCGCCGCGTTGATGGCGCTGAGCAGCGCGGTCGCGGCGATCACCAGCGCGAATTGCGAATAGATGCGACCCGTGAGTCCTGCGAGGAACGAGGCCGGCAGGAACACCGAGATCAGCACAAGAGTAATTCCGACGATCGGCGCGAACAGCTGGTCCATCGCCCGGATCGCGGCGTCGTGACCGTTCATGCCCTGCTCGATGTTGTGGGCGGCGCCTTCCACAACGACGATGGCGTCGTCGACCACGATGCCGATCGCGAGCACGATCGCAAACAGCGTCGACATGTTGATGGTGAAGCCGAGCGCGGCCATGGCGGCGAACGCGCCAATGATGGTCACCGGCACCGTCGTCGCCGGCACCAGCATCGCGCGCCAATCCTGCAGGAACACCAGGATCACGACCAGGACCAGGAGACCCGCCTCGATCAGGGTCATGTAGACCTCATGCACCGAGGCCTGCACGAATTTGGTGGTGTCGAACGGCGTGTCGTATTTGATGCCTTCCGGAAATCGCTTGGCGAGTTCCGCCATCTTCTTTTCGACGGCCTGCTCGACCTGCAGCGCATTGGCGCCGGGCGACTGGAACACGCCGATGCCGGTGGCGGGCTGCTTGTTGAGCGAGAATATCTGGCTGTAGGTCTGCGCGCCCAGCTCGACCCAGCCGACGTCGCGCACGCGCGTGACGTCGCCGCTGGTGCCGGTCTTGACGATGATGTTCTCGAACTGCGTGGTGTCGTCGAGGCGTCCGTTGACGTTGAGAGTGTACTGGAACGCCTGACCCGGCGGCGTCGGCGGCGCGCCGACCTGGCCGGCCGACACCTGTTGGCTCTGCTGCTGGATCGCGTTGATGACGTCCTGCGGCACCAGATCGCGGGCCAGCAGCTTGTTGGGATCCAGCCACACCCGCATCGAATACTGGCCGGCGCCGAATACCGTGACGTTGCCAACGCCGGGCAGGCGCGAGAGCTCGTCGCGGATGTTGATGGTGGCGTAGTTGCTCAAATAAAGGCTGTCGAACCTGGAGTCCGGCGAGGTCAGCGTTACGAACAGCAGGATCGAGGTCGACCGTTTCTGCACGGTCACGCCCTGGTTCTGCACCGATTGCGGGAGTTGCGACAAAGCGCTGGAGACGCGGTTCTGCACCAGCACTTGCGCGAAGTTGAGGTCGGTGCCGATCTTGAAGGTCACGGTCAACGTGTAGGTGCCGTCGGAGCCGCTGTAGGACTGCATATAGAGCATGTCCTCGACACCGTTGACCTGCTGCTCGATCGGCAGCGCGACCGTGTCGATCACGGTTTTCGCGCTGGCGCCGGGATAGCGCGTGGTGACCTGCACCGTGGGCGGTACCACGTCCGGATATTGCGCGATTGCGAGGTTGAACAGAGCGACGCCGCCGATCAGGATCATCAGAAGCGCGATGACGTTCGAGAGGACCGGCCGCTCGATGAAGAATTTTGAGATCATGGCCGGCAGCTCCTACTTGGCAGACGCCTGTGGCTGCTCGATCTTCGTCAGCTGCGGATCGATCTTCTGGCCCGGGATCACCCGCAACAAGCCTGCGATCACGACACGGTCGTCCGGCTTCAGGCCGTTCTCGATCACGCGCAGGCCGTTGTCGACCTGACCAATTTGCACCTTGCGCTGCTCGACCGTGTTCTCGTTGTTGACCACCAGCAGATAGCGGCCGCCCTGGTCGCTGCCAAGGGCTGTGTCGGGGACAAGAAGCGCATTCTTGTCCTGGTCGAAGGGCACGCGGACGCGGACGAAATAGCCGGGCAGCAAAACCCGCTTGTCATTGGGAATGAGGCCGCGCACCGCGAGCGTGCCGGTCGACGAGTTGAGGGTGGGCGAGACATAATCGAGGTGGCCCTCATGCGGATAGCCGGTCTCGGTTTGCAGGCCGACCTCGACCGGCAACTGCTTGAGGTCGGCGACGGTCATTCCGCGGCGGGCTGCTTCGGCGCGGATGCGTAGGACGTCCTGCTCATTGACCGTGAAGTTCACCCAGATCGGGTCCAGCGCGACAATGGTCGCGAGCTGCGTCGGGGAGGAGACGCCGACGAGCTCGCCGATCGAGACCAGGTGCGCGCTGACGATGCCGTCGAAAGGCGCCGAGACCTTTGTGTAGCCGTAATTGACCTCGGCGAGCCTCGTGTTGACCTGGGCCTGCTGGAGACTGGCTTGGGCGTTGTCACGGGTGGATGTCGACGTGTCGAGGGTCGATTGTGAGACCGCCTGGCGCTGCACGAGCTCGGTCTGCCGCTTGAAGTCGGCTTCGGCCTGCTTGAGCGTGGCCTGCGCGCCGACCTCGGCGGCCTGCGCCTGTTCGACCTTCAGCTTGTAGGTTTCCGGCTCGATCGTGAAGAGCTGGGTGCCCTGTTTCACGAAGGTGCCGTCCTGATAGTCGATCGTTTGCAAAAAGCCCTGCACGCGGGCCACGAGATCTACGCTCTTGATCGGCGCAGTGTTGCCGGTGGCCTCGACATAGCGCGTCACTGCGCGCTGCACGGGCACTGCGACATCCACCTTGGGCGGCGGCGGCGGCGCGTAGACGTTCTTCTGATCGCACCCCGCAAGTGCGACGACGACGGTCATTGCGGCGAGGAGCCGCCCGATCTGTCCAGGCTGTTGATCGTGCCGTGCGGGACAAGCGAGATTCGCGCGCGTCATTGCGGTGTTCCCCGTCTGTTGTATGCCTGCGGCAGGCCGCCTCGCGATTTGATAGCAACAAACGGGGGGCCGTGGAACACCATAGCCATGGCGGCGCGATGGTCTTGCACTGCGAAGAGCGGCGCGGCATGTGACAGTTTTGTCTGTGATTACGGCAAATCCGCTTTTCACCGGGCGCACGATCGATCACAATTTCGACGGGGTACGGATGACGGACGAGCGGACGGGGAGACACATGACATGCCAATCTCGATCTGGCCGGCCTGCGCCGGTCTCGCGCTCGCGGCGATGATGGCGGTGCCGGCGATGGCGGAGGATCTCAGGGCTGAAATTGCGCCGAGCGGCAAATTGCGCGTCGCCATCGCGATCAGCCCGGCCGGCGGCGCGTTCTGGTCGACCAGGACTGAAGCAGGCTTCGCCGGCGTGCCCGTCGACCTCGGCAAGGCGATGGCGGGCGAGCTCGGCGTGTCAGTCGAATATGTGGTGCACAACAATTCCGGACAGATCACCGACACGGCCGCGAGGGGGAGCTGGGATGTCACGTTCCTGCCGAAGGATCCCGAACGTGAGACCAAGATGGCGTTCGGGCCGATCTACGAGGTCGCCGACGCCACATACATCGTCAAGCCGGGATCGGGCGTGACCAATTTTGCGACGCTCGACCAGCCCGGCATCAAGGTTGCCGCCGTCAACGCCACGACCACGATGCGCGGCGCCGTCGCGCATCTAAAGGCTGCGAAGGTGACGGGCTATCAGACCTATGACGAAATCTTCGAACTCCTGAAGAACGGTGAGATCGACGCCTTCGCGCTGTCGCGCGACCAGCTCAACAAGATGGCGCAAAAGATTCCCGGCACGCGCGTGCTGGACGAGACCTTCAAGAAGACGGTCACTGCGGTCGCCGTGCCACTCGGCCATTCGCAGGCGCTGGCGTTCGTCACCAAGTTCATGACCGATGCGCTCGTCAATGGCACCTTGCGCAGAGCCTATGACGCCAACGGCCTGAAGGACGCGCCGATCCGGACGGAATAGGGCGTCCCTTCGTCGAAACGAGCGCGCTGAGGATCTCGGCCAAACACGCCGCCCAAAAAAAACGCAGCCTCGCGAAGGCCGCGTGATGCGGTCTGCGTCAAACCGACACAGACCTGTCATTCACGGCGGTTAGTTTGCCGCGCGTCGATGTCATAATTTTTGATCTTGGGGCAATAAGATGAAAAACAAACTTCTCGGCACGACCGCGATTCTCGCGGTCGCGATGGCGCTCGTGTGCGGCGCACCGGTGTTCGGTCAGGACGACTTCGATCGCGATCAACGCCACCACCACACCGAGACGCCGATCAAGCATCTCGTGGTCATCTTCAACGAGAACCGCTCGTTCGACAATTATTTCGCAACGTATCCGAATGCGACCAACCCGTCGGGCTCGATTCCTTTCGTTGCCAAGCCGCATACGCCGAAGGTGAACAACCTCGCCAACGCCAACTTGCTGACAAGCAATCCGAACAACAACGCGGCCAACGGCGCCGGCGCGACGAATCCTTTCCGTCTTGACCGCACGCAGGCCAACACTCAGTCGCAGAACCATGCCTACACGCCGGAGCAGCAGGCCTATGACAACGGCAAGGCTGATCTGTTCCCGAAATATACCGGTCGCGGCACAGCCGGCGGCGTCGGTGCTTTCGGCACCACCGGCCAGGTGATGGGCTATTTCGACGGCAACACCGTCACCGCGTTCTGGAATTACGCGCAGCACTTCGCGATGAACGACAATGCCTACACCGACACCTATGGTCCGTCGACGGTGGGCGCGTTGAACGTGATTTCGGGCCAGACCAATGGCGCAGTGGCGGTGCTCGGCAATAATCCCACGCAAATCATCGCAGACGGCCAGGGTGGCCTCACGGTGATCGGCGACCCCGGTCCCGCCTATGATCCTTGCAGCACGCCGGGCTACACGACGCAGGTCACGATGACCGGCAAGAACATTGGTGATCTGCTCAACGATGCCGGCATCAGCTGGGGTTCGTTCATGGGCGGCTTCGATCTTTCCGTGACCAACTCGAACGGCACCACCGGCTGCGCACGCAGCTCGTTTTCGACCGTCGTCGGCGCCGCCAAGGCGGACTATGTTCCGCATCACGCCTGGTTTCAGTTCTACAAGTCGACCGCGAATTCGACCCATGCGCGGCCGAGCTCGGTCCATGCGATCGGCCACACCTACGAGAAGGACGGCAAGACCCTCGATCCCGCCAATCACGGCTACGACCTCGAGGATTTTTACGCGGCGGTGAAGGCAGGCAATCTCCCAGCGGTCTCCTACGTCAAACTGCCTGCCTATCAGGATGGCCATGCTGGCTATTCCGATCCCCTCGACGAGCAGCAGGGAACGGTCGAGCTGATCAACTTCCTCCAGAAGCAGCCCGAGTGGCGCGAGACGGCTGTCATCATCACCTATGACGACTCGGACGGCTGGTATGACCACGCTTACGCCACGCCTACGAGCGCCTCCTACGACACGACCGCCGATCAGCTTAACGGTTCCGGCCAGTGCGGCCTCGGCACCGCCAAGCAGCCGCAACAGAACGGTGTCAGCGGCAAGCCCGTCAACGGCCGTTGCGGTCCCGCCACCCGCGTGCCCTTCGTCGTGATCTCGCCCTACGCCAAGACCAACTTCGTCAGCCACACCGCCATCTCACAGGCTTCGGTGGTGCGCTTCATCGAAGACAACTGGCTGCACGGCAAGCGCCTCGGCGGCGGCTCGTTCGATGCAACGGCCGGTTCGATCATGGATCTGTTCGATTTCCATCAGGACCATGGCCACGATCTCAGGATCGACGCGCTGTTCCTCGACCCGACCTCTGGCACGGTCGTGGTCAGCCCCCCGGACGAGCACCATCACCACTAGGATTATTGGACGTCATATGAACAGCCGCATCGTGTGGCTCCTCGGCGCCGGCCTGCTTTGCATGGCCGGCGCCGTCGTTGCGGCGGAGACGCAAGAGCGTCCGGGCATGAATCCGAATCCGGTTCGCTTCATGCGTCCGCCCGTCGCGCCGCTCTCTGCGATGGCGCAGCTTGGGCGCGAGATCTTCTACGACGCCTCGCTCTCCTCGTCCGGCGCGCTGTCCTGCGCATCGTGCCACAGCCCGGACCACGCCTACGGTCCGCCGAACGACGGGCCGGTGATGCTCGGCGGCCGGACGGTGTCGCAGCAAGGTGCGCGCGCCGTTCCCTCGCTGACTTATCTCGAGCGACAACCGAATTTCAGCATCGGCCCCGACAAGGGCGACGACGACAACGTGATTGATCTCGCGCAGATGGCCGCGCTCGGCCAGCAGGCCGCGCGCGCGACGAAAGTCGCCGGGGGCGCCGGATCCGCTGCCAACATCGTGCCGCAAGGAGGTCTGTTCTGGGACGGCCGCGCCGACACGCTCCAGGAGCAGGCGCTCGGTCCGCTGCTCGATCCCAACGAGATGGACGGCGGTAGCATCGAGGTGGTGGCGGACAAGTTGCGCCACGCGGCTTACGTCCCGCGTTTCACCGAGCTGTTCGGCGCCGGCGTGCTCGAAAACCAGCGGCTGCTGGTCGCGGAGGCGATGTTTGCCGTTGCACGCTATCAGGTGGAAGAGCCGAGCTTCCATCCCTATACGAGCAAGTACGACTACTGGCTGGAGGGCAAGGCGCGGCTTTCCGAAAGTGAGCTGCGCGGCCTCAAATTGTTCAACGATCCCGAGAAGGCCAATTGTGCCGGCTGCCACACCTCCGCGCCGACCCGCGATGGCCTGCCGCCGCTTTTCACGGACCATCAATACGAAGCGCTCGGCGCGCCGCGCAATGCCGCGCTCGCGCGCAACCGCGATCCCGATCATTTCGATCTCGGGGTCTGCGGCCCGTATCGCACCGACATCGCCGAGCAGACGCAATATTGCGGCATGTTCCTGACGCCGACTTTGCGCAACACGGCAATACGCCGCGCCTTCTTCCACAACGGCGTCTTCCGCACGCTCGAAGAGGTGATGGACTTCTACAATTTCCGCGACACCAATCCGGAAAAAGTGTTTCCGCGCGGAGCCGACGGGATCGTGCTGAAATACGACGACCTGCCGGCGAAATATCACGCCAATGTCGACGTCAGCGATCCGCCGTTCGACCGCCACCTCGGCGACACGCCGGCGATGACGGCGCAGGACGAAGCTGACATCATCGCCTTCCTGAAGACGCTGACGGACGGCTATCAGCCGGAGCGCTGAGCTCGGGGCCTCACGGCGCGACGGGACCTGCGACGGCGATGGCGTGCGGTTGCTCGCGCCGCAAGCGGCGGCCGTTCAGCACCGTGCCGATGAAGGTGTAACGCACCATCCATTGGTAGCTCGCCAGCATCACGGGAATGGCGACCACGAGAATGGCTGCGAATTTGAACGGCCATGCCCAATCGAGCTGGGAGACCACGACCTGGAGCGCCATGACGATCGGCATGTGGATGAGATAGAGCCAATAGGAGGCATCGGCGAGATAGCGTCGGGCCGGGCTGAAGCCGGACAGAAACCGCAGCGCAAGCCCGATGATAGCAAAAGTCGTCGTCCAGATCGCAGGCGCGTAACAGATGGCGCTGGCGAGCCTGATCGTTCCGACGCTGACCGGCAAGGCCCGCGCAGCCGGAGAAGACAGCACAAGCGTCAGGACGAAGCTGATAGCAATCAGAATGACGGCGGCGACGAGATTGGAGAGCCAGCGCGTCCTCAAGGTGCCGAGCAGATCGATCTGGCGATGCAGGAGCCAGCCGAAGCCGAACGCGACGCCGTAGCTGATCAACGCCTGCGCGTTGGTCAGGAAAGACTGATCCGGCGTGCGGACGCCGAACCAGCCGATCCATTTCGGATCGAGGCTGAGAGCGACGCCGATCGGCAGGGCGAGAAGCAGAGGCGCCAACCGGCTTCCCATGAGGTGGGCGATCAGCCGGTCGACGCCGGCGCGAAACCGGCCGGTCCGGTCCAGCCGGACAATGCCGCCGCGTAGCAGCAGCGTGGCGGCATAGAGTTCCAGCAGCACGTAGAGAAACCAGAAATGGGCGAGGGGAAATTTGGGCAGCGCCGGAGGCCAGGGACTGCCCGACACCGGTCCACCATGCGGGAAGGCGCTGGCCCAGATCGTGACGGCTGCCATCGCTGCGAAAATAATCGGCCAGCCGACGAGGAGCGGAAGTCCTATCCGGTGCAGCCGATCGGCAATGAAGTCGCGCGGCCCGCGGCGATGGAAGCTCATATGGGCGAAAAAGCCCGCCATGACGAAGAAAGTCGTCATCCGGAACACGTGGATGACGAAGAACAGCAGCGCCAATGTCGTGCTGGGCTGGGTGTCCTGGATCACCCAGAACCGTGTCGGCGCCGGGACGAACGAGAGCGTTGCGTGCAGGACGATGCCGAGCAGGAGCGCAAAGCCCCTGACGGCATCGAGGGCGTGGAGACGTTCCGCAGCGGAAGTGGTCGGGCTGGACATGAAGGCCTCGGGGATAGGAGGGACGACGTCAGTGAGCCTGCCGGACGGCGAGGATCCGCTCTCGCCCGATCCACAATTCGGCTAGCCGAATCCTTGGGACGATTGGCCGATTTTGCGATTCGTCTCGCTTTCGACCTCCGGCGGCTGCGCGCGCGCCAGGGCGTCGCGCCGGAATTCGGTGGGCGTCATGCCGGTTGCGACCTTGAAGGCGCGATTGAAAGGACCTATCGACTGGAAGCCGGCGTCCATGGCGATGGTGAGGACCGGGACGTCGCGCTGGCTTGCCTCCGACAGCGCCGCCTTGGCCTCCTCGATCCGGTAGCTGTTGAGGAAGGCGTTGAAGTTGCGATGGCCCAGCCCCTCGTTGATCGCTTCCCGGAGTCGGTATTCGGGCAGATCGAGCATCGCCGCCAGCCGGCCGATCGAGAGCCCTTCCTGCCGGTAGACCCGCTCGACGGTCATCAGGCTGTCGAGACGGCGCAGCAGCGCCGGGGCGATCGATGCGCGATCACCCCCGTTCGGGGTGGCCGCGGCCTCGCTGTCAGCATTGGACGAGGCGATTGCCGCGGTCGCATCACGCGGAGTCGCGGTGATCTGGGCACTGAACAGACCGAAACCTCCGAGCATCGCCAGCATGAACAAGCCGGCCGCTGTGGCAAGACTGCCGGATATGCCGGCGCCGGTGACGGGCGGAGGCGGCAGGCCTGATGCGGCGATGAGGACGACGAAGACGAGGTTGATGACCAGTGCCACGGTGCGCAACCGGCGCCGCTGGGCAACCAGGTCGGCACGCCAGGTCCTCACCATGTGAACGGCGGCGGACAGCATCAGCAGGACGACGACCACGGCCAGCACATCGGCGCCGCGGTGCGCGATCGCCGGATAGCTCGTCCAGGCGAGGCTGACCGCGAAGCTGAACCCGACCATGACAAGCCACATTGCAGCATGCCAGGGCAGGGGGACGAAATCGTCCTCGAACGTGATCCGGGCCCACAGCCAGATTACGACGGGTTGCCCGGACAGGATCGACAGGGTCCACCAGAGCGAGGATTTCGGGATGAACGGTGCGGTCGCGATCGCGAAGGCCGCGCCTCCGGCCGACATCGCGATGCCAAGCACTATGTGCTTGTTGACGGGCCGAAGCCGCAGCAGCACGAGCACCATCAGGAGAAACACGCCGCTTGCCGCGCCGCGGAGCCCGAGATCAAGCGCCGTGAAACCCATCATGGTCACAATTCAGATTATCCCGTTCGATGCTTCCAATCTCGCATCAGCCGTAGGCCGGGACAATCCAAAATTGCGGACGGCGGTCGGGCTTTCCCGGCCGCCAAGTAAAGCTGTAGCCAAGCCTACAGGGCGTGTTTTGAACTCTCCGGCGCCAGGAGGATGCCGATGAAGGCGCAGGCCGCGATCGCTTCGAAATAGAGAATGACGGGCGTGAAGCTGCCGCCCGCTCCTCCCATCAGTGCGGTGCCGACCAGCGGCGCGATGCCGCCGCCGAGGATGATGCCGAGCTGCTTGCCGAGCGAGGAACCGCTGACGCGGACCTCGGTCGGAAACAGTTCTGCCGTGAAGGCTGCTTCAGGTGCGAACATCAGCGCGTGGATGATGCCGATGGAGACGACGAGGCCCATGATGAGCAGCGTCGGATCCTTGGTCGCGACGAGCTGGAAGTAGATCGGGTACCACGCCGCGGCGAGCAGGATGCCAACCGCCATGAACGGGCGCCGGCCGAACCGGTCCGAAAAGCTCGCGATCAGCGGCACCATGCACATCTCCAGCACGTTGGCGACCATGGTGCCGAACGTGACGTTGGACTGCGCCATGCCGAGCGTCTTCACGGCATAGCCGAGCACGAACACCGTGCTCATGTACTGGAACGTGCTGTGCACCATGTTGGCGAGACAGCCGAACATGACGGACTTCTTCCACGACCGCACCACGTCGAGCAGCGGCGCCTTCGGCCGCGCGGCCGATGCCTCGACCGCCCTAAACAGCGTGGACTCGTCGACCTGGAGGCGGATGTAAGTGCCGAGCACGACCAGCACGAGGCTCAGCACGAAGGGCACGCGCCAGACCCATTGCGCAAAATCCTGCGGGGTCGAGACGAAGCCGAGCAGTGCGATGAAGCCGGACGCCAGGATCACGCCGATCGGGCCGGAGGCGTTGACAAAGGAGGCGAAGAAGCCGCGCCGTGCCGAGGGCGCATTCTCCAGCGTCAGCGAGACCGCGTTCATGTATTCGCCGCCGAAGGCGAAGCCCTGCACGAAGCGCAAGACGACGAGCGCGATCGGTGCCAAGAGCCCGATCGCGTCATAGCTCGGCAGGCAGCCAATCAAGAAGCTCGCGACGCCCATCAGCACGAAGGTAATCGTCAGCATCGCCTTGCGGCCGAGCCGGTCGCCGTAATGACCGAACACCATGCCGCCGAGCGGGCGCGCGACGAAGCCGACCGCGAATGTCGCGTAGACCGCCAGCATGCTCGCGGTCGAATCCATCTTCGGGAAGAAGAAGCGGTCGAACACCACGGGGGCGGTGAAGGCGTAGATGAAGAAGTCGTAGTGCTCGATCACCGATCCGAGCGAGGACGCCACGACGAGCTTGCGATACGCGGGCGTGACCGGTGCCGTGTCGGTCCGGCCCGTTCCTCCGACCATGACATCTGCGCTGTTACTCATGATGTTCCCCCTGTTTTGTCTTGTTGTGTGTTTTGACGTCAGAAGTGCGCTGGCGCGCGGGCGAAGCCGCCTGGGCTTCGCCGCAGTTGCAGGCCGCTTCTGGCGCGCGGATTGCTCACCGTGCCTCGTCGACGATCGGATTGCGCAGCACGGCGAGCCGCTCGACTTCGACCTCGACGACGTCGCCGGGTTTCATCCACAGCGGCGGAGTGCGCTTGGCGCCGACGCCGCCCGGCGTGCCGCTGACGATGACATCGCCGGGCTCGAGCCGCGTGAAGGTCGAGCAGTATTCGATCTGGCGCGGAATATCGAAGATCATGTGCTTGATCTGCGCCTCCTGCACGACCTGCCCGTTGAGGCGGGTGGTAAGCTTCAACTCGGCAAGTTCGCCGAGCTCGTCCGGCGTCATCATCCACGGGCCGAACGCGCCGGTGTCCGGAAAATTCTTGCCCGGCGTGAACTGATGGGTGTGGCGCTGGAAATCGCGGACGCTGCCGTCGTTGTAGCAGGCATAGCCGGCGACATGGCCCATCGCTTCACTGCGGGAGATGTAGCGCCCGGCCTTGCCGATGATGACCGCAAGCTCGCCCTCGAAGTCGAGGTCGGTCGAGACGCGCGGCCGGATGATCGGCTTGAGATGCCCGGTCTGGCTGTTGGCGTAGCGCGAGAAGATCGTGGGGTGCTCGACCTCGGCGCGGCCGGTTTCCTTCCGATGCGTCTCGTAGTTCAGGCCGACACAAAGGATCTTGTCTGGATTGGGTACGACCGGCAGCCAGATGAGCTTCGCAAGCGGGCTGGCAGCCGCTTTCGACTTGGCATCCGCAACGCCGGCGAGGGCACCTGCGAGGGCCGCCCGGAGATCGGCATAACGTGACGCGAGCACCGCCCCGACATCGAAAAAGTTGTCACCCTCGACGACGCCCCAGGTCGTCCGTCCGTCTATCGCAATGGTTGCGAGTTTCATGCTGTCTTCTCCATTCTCAAGTCCGGATTGTGCTTGCCGTGCAGGCGTGCGCTGATGTCTTGCAAGAGGTGGTCGAGCTCGGAGGCGCTACGCGCGGTGCCGAACACGTAATGGTCGGGCCGCACGATCGCGGCGACGATGCCGTGACGGTCGAACCAGCCGGCGAGCACGCCGTCGATCTCTTCCAACGTATCCGGTTTGCCGGCGCCGGCCGGCGCGATGGCCGTTGCGGGCAGATCGAGATATGCCGCGCAGAGTGAGGCGAGCAATGACGCGTCGCTGCTGCGGCCGTCGATGAACACGCGCAAGCCGAAACCGGTGACCTTGTCGAGCAGGCGGGAAGCGCCCTCGCTCGCGATCCTCGGCTGCGGAAACAGGCTGCCGCGCGCCGCGCCGTCCTGCTCCGACAGAAAGCCTGCGCGCAGTGGCGGGATGATCTCCTGTCGCGTCAGCGCGAGCGGCTTGCCGCCGCCATCGGCCAAAATTTGCGCGTCGCGACGGCGCGCGGCGGCGGGATCGCGCTCGCAGATCGACTGGCCGATCGCCTTGATCTTCCCGGTCAGCTCGATGACGTGCTGCTTGCGCTCCGCTGTGTAGCTGTCGAGCAGTGCGTCGGGCGACGTGCTCCTCAGCACGCGATCGAGCTTCCAGACGACGTTGGTCGCGTCGCGCAGGCCCTGGCACATGCCCTGCCCGATGAAGGGCGGCTGCTGATGCGCGGCATCGCCCGCGATGAGGATGCGGCCGTTGCGCCAGTTGGCTGCGACGAGCGCGTGGAAGCGATAGGACGCAGCGCGCCACAGCTCGCCGTCTTCAGGTGCAAGCCAGGGCGAGAGCAGCGACCAGACGTTCTTCGGCTGCTCCATCTGCCGCGGGTCCTCGTCCGGCAGCAGCATGATCTCCCAGCGGCGATGGTTCTTCGGGCCAATCAGGAAGCTCACGGGCCGCGCCGGATTGCAGAACTGCGCGGATTTTTGCGGCAGCTTTGCGAGAGCGTCTTGATCAACACGCACGTCGACGACGAGCCACGGTTCGTCGAAGATCAGGTCTTCGAGCGCGATATCGGCGATCTGCCGCACTGTGCTCGATGCGCCATCGCAGCCGAGGACATAGCGCGCGGTCACCATTTGCGACTGTCCATCGGCGTCTTTCAGCTTTGCTTCGACGCGGCCGGGCCGCTGCATGAGATCGACCAGCTCGACGCCAAGCTCGGCTCGCACGCAAGGGAAGCTCAAAGCGTGACGGCGCAGCTCAGCCTCGACCGGCGGCTGGCTGAACACCATGCTCGGCGTGTACCCGAGCGGGTAGGGCTTTGCGACCATGTCGATGCGGCGGATCAACTGGCCGTCGGCGCCAAAGTGCTCGGACGCGGTGAAGGGCTCGACGTAAGGCGCGATTGCGTCCGCAACGCCCATATTGTCGAAGTGACGAAAAATCTCGTGGTCGAGCGCGATCGCGCGCGGCTTGTCGTAGATGCCGGTGAGGCGGTCGATGACAAGCGTGCGATGGCCGAGGCGGCCGAGCAGGCCGGTCGCAACCGCGCCGGTCGGTCCGAAGCCGACGACGAGCACGTCGTAGTCGGTGGTGGCTGAAGACATCGTCATGCGCGCCGACCCGTGTCGAACAGCACGGAGAGCTGCGCCCTCTTGCAGGCCTCGCTCTTGGGCGGCGCGATGCCCCATTGATCCGTGCGCCCGGGCGGCCAGACCCACTCGGTCGGCCCCTTGGCACGGTAGCTGTCGTCGACCTGCAAGACTTCGGCGGTGTATTCAATGACGATTCCGGTCGGATCGACGAAATAAGCGAACACGTTATCGCCGGGCCCGTGCCGCCCGACGCCCCAGCCGATCGGAAAGCCGTGATCGATCATGCGGCCGGAGCCGCGCATCACCGACTCCAGGTCGGGCATGAGGAAGGCGACGTGGTTGAGACCATTGACCTGTGCTTCTGCAAGGACGACGGCGTGGTGATCGCTGTTGCAGCACAGGAACGCCATCAGCTTCGAGCGATCCGTCAGGCGAAAGCCGAGAACTGCCTGATAGAAGGTCGAGAGCCCTTCGATATCGGCGCTGTTGATGTTGACATGCGCGAGCCGCTCGGGCCGGTTGGCGATGATGCGCGCCGTCTTTGTGCGATCGCCATGGACGAACTCGATGCAGCAGCCCTGGGGCTCGCGGATCACGAAATGCTCGCCGCCCGATGGCGCCCGCGATGGGCCCGGCGGCGTGATGATCTCGCATTTGGCCTCGCCTGCGCGGGCGAACAGGCGATCGAGGTCCTCACGCGAGCGCACGCGAAAGCTGATCTTGCGGAGCGCTGCCTGCTCACCTTGAGTGAGTTCGAGCACGTGGAAGTCTGCACCGGTCGCTGCGAGATAGATCGTGCCGCCAGCTTCCGCGACGAAATCGAGCCCCCAGACCCTCTGGTAGAAATCGGCGGAGGTGCTTGGCCGCGGCGTCGTGATCTCGACGCTGCGCAAGGCGACCACCGGAAAATCGGACATCGGGCTTCCTCGTCTAGGCGGAGGGCGCACCCGACGCAGCCGCGGGAGCGCCACTGGACCTGTTGTTGTTAGTGAAGCGATAATATATACAAAATAGATCGTAAAGCTGAAATTTATAAATTATTGGCTTCAGGTCAGCTGCTGTACAAAAAATGTCGATGAATCAGTGGGACTTTCATGAGCTCTGACCTGTCGAACCAGAAGACGGAGCCGGCGACGCTGGCGACGAGCATCTATGCCCGCCTCAAGGCCGACATCCTGACCACGCGTCTCCCGCCCGGACGCAAGCTCCAGTCGCGCTTCCTGATGGAGCACTACAATGTCGGGCAGACCCCGCTCCGCGAGGCGCTCAACCGCCTGACCACGGAAGAGTTCGTCGTCGGCATGGAGCAGCGCGGCTTCTATGTGAAGCCGGTCAGCAAGGATGAGCTTCAGGAGCTGACCAAGACGCGCTGCTGGGTCGAGGGCCTCGCACTTCGCGAGTCCATGCAGAACGCGACCCAGGCCTGGGAGGAATCACTGCTGGTTACGCATCACCGGCTCGATCGCACGCCGCGCTCGCTTGATCCCGAAAGGTTCGAGGACAATCCGGATTGGGAGAAGGCGCATCGCGCCTTCCACGCGACGCTCATCGGGCTGTGCGGCTCACGCCCGCTGCTCGGCTTCTGCGAGCAGCTCGCCGATCGGCTCTACCGCTACCGCATGATGTCGATCGCAAAGGCCTATCCGGTCCGCAAAGTCGGCGCCGAGCACGCACAGATCCTTCAAGCTGTGCTCGACCGGAAAACGGATGGGGCTGTCGCGCTGCTCCAGCAGCACTATCAGCGTACGGCGGATGTCATCTATTCGGATCTGGAGACGGTGCTGCCAAAATCCGATGTCGCTCACGCCGCCGCCGCGCGGTAATCCGGCGCCGAGGCGAGATACCGCGCATAGGCATCCGCATCCGGCGGCAGGAAGCGCTCCGCGAGGCCCCCTCGCTTCTGCTCCTTCGCGCCGATATCGGCGATCAGCTCGTCGAAATGCCGATAGTGGTAGGGCGCGACACAGAGGCCGCCATAGACGCCGGCCGCCGGGCGCTCGACGCGCTTGAAGTGCAGCATCATCTCGATGTTGTCGCGCATCTGTTGCGCCGTCGGCTGGTTCGCGAGCTGACCGTCGGCGTAGCGCACCAGCCAGTTGGCGGCGAGGTCCGCGCAGAGCACGGTGCAGAACGACGAGTTGAAGCCGACAAAGCCCATGTCCGGCAGATCGGGATTAGCGATCAGGCGATAGAGCCGGTACTGGCCGTCGGCGTCGACCAGTTTTGACTGATAGGCCAAGGGAAGGAACGGCACGCCGAGCTTGTAGCCGATCGCGAGTACGGCGACGTCGGCCTCGACGCGCTCGCCGCCGTTCATCACGATGCTGCTGTCCTCGTAGTGATCGAACGTGCCGAACACGGCTTTGATGCGGCCGTCGGCGACCATCGGGTAAAAGCCCGGCGTTGCGATCGGCACCGAGCAGTTGACGCCGTCCTCGATCCGCTCCTTCGGTACCATCCTGCATTGCTTCAGCTTGAGCTGCGCCTTGAGCACGCTCTCCAGCCCGCGCCAGTTCGCCCAGACCAAAGGCGCCGTGACGCGATGCGCGAAGCGTGCCAGCGCGCTCGCGCCCCAGCCGGGAAACATCTGCTCCTGGGCGCGGATGTAGAGGATGCGCTTGAAGTTGACGAGCCCGCCGATGAAATAGGGGATGCGCCATACCGGCTCGCGAAACACGATCGTGACCTCGCGCGCGCCGGCTCTTACCGCGTTCACCGCGATGTCGGTCGCCGATTTCGACCCGCCGAGCACGACGACGCGACGGCCTTTGGCGATCGAAGGGTCGTTGTATTTGGAGGAATGCAGGATCTGCCCGCCCTGCGCCTTGAAAGTCTCTTCACCGGGACAGCTCAGCTCGCGCGGCTCGTTGAACTGACCGGTGCAGACCGCAACGAAATCGAAATCCTCCTTCGTCGTCGCGCCGGCCTTGTCCGACAGTGCCAGCGTCCAGCCGGGCTTGCCGTCGGCGCGCCGCTGCATGTTTTCGACCTTGGTGTTGAGGCGCAGCATGCGCTCAAGGCCATAGCTTTTCGCATAGTCGTTGAGATAGGCGTGCACCTGCTGTCCCGTCGGCCATTCCGGATAGGCCTCCGGCATGGCGCGGTCGGTGTAGCGATAGAGATCCTTCGGACTCTGCGTCTGCACCTCCGGATAGGAGCGTGCCGGCTCCCAGACGCCGCCGAGATCGGCGCTGCGCTCGACGATTGTGACCTTGTGACCGCGGGTGGAGAAGGCTTTTGCGGCGGCGAGGCCGGAGACGCCGGCGCCGATCACGCAGACATGCTTGGGGCTGACCATGGGTTTGCTCGCAAAGGGTGACGTGTTGGACGCAGCAGGTCCCGTTCGGCCGCAAAGCGCGGCCGCAGAACTTGCGACGGACGTGAATTGGACGAGGAGGCGTGCCGCCTAGTCGTTGGCCTCGGGCGGCAGGAAGTCCACCTCGTGCTGCGCCGAGATGCGCACGACCTCGGCGGGATCGGTGAGGTTGTGCAGCATGTTGAACAGCGCTTCGAGCTTCTGCATTGGCGAGACCCAGAACATCGCGCGCGCCGGCTTGTCGGACTTGTTGAAATAGCCGTGCGGGATGCCGCGCGGCATGCGCACGAGATCGCCGGCTTTCGCTTTCGTCCATTGGCCGTCGAGCTTGAGGTCGAGCACGCCTTCCTGCACCAGGATGAACTCGTCCTGGGTCGGGTGGATGTGCACCGGCACGAACTGGCCGGGCTCGCTGTTGGTCTCGAACGCGAACGTGGAGTCGCAGATGGCCTTGGGGAAATAGAGCTGCCCCAAGATGTTCCAGCTCTTGCCGCCAAAACCCGTGCCGCTTGCAGTAATGCCTTTTTCGAGTGCAGTCATGGCTCCCTCCATCAAAAGACCGGCGGGAGAAGCATCCGCCCGGGGCGAGGAGGTGTCTATCCGCTAAACGAATCTGCTGCCGTGCAGCACGACGTTTTTTCGACCCGGCTCTTTTCGGGACGGCGGAACTATTATAGGCTTAAAATAATTCGTGACGCCAAGCGTGGTCGACGATGTCCGCAGCCGAGCTGGGAATGGGCGCGTTCCGGTCCGGAGCTGAAAGGCTCACGGCTTTCGCCCGCGTTGCGACCACTGAGGTCGATGAGGCGGCCGACCAGATCGGACGCATCTTCTGTCCGCATCAATTGCAGCCGCTTCAGGGAACGGCGCCCGGCTTCTACGCCCGACACAATTGCGCGGCATTTGACGGCTTTTCGATCAACTACGTCGCCTATGGCGGCTCGGTCACGATCGATCCCGGCTGCCTCGAGCGCTTCTTCCTGGTGCAGATTCCGCTTCACGGATCGTCGCGGATCCGCGCCGGTGCATGCGATCTCGAAACCTCGCCTGCATCGGCCGGCTCGCTGCTGTCGCCGACGAT
Organism: Bradyrhizobium sp. UFLA05-108; assembly: GCF_059803455.1. Lineage (NCBI taxonomy): Bacteria > Pseudomonadati > Pseudomonadota > Alphaproteobacteria > Hyphomicrobiales > Nitrobacteraceae > Bradyrhizobium > Bradyrhizobium sp. UFLA05-108. The sequence continues at coordinate 27,291 of NZ_JBANAZ010000031.1, forward strand.
GCCGACCCGGATGGTGTGGGAGAATTGCGCCCAACTCATCCTGTTGCTCGACCGCCGTTTGGTCGAGCAGCGTGCCGCCGCGCTGTCGGGGCGTGCTATCGGCACGGTGGAGTTCGATCCGGCGATTGATCTCAATGCCGAGGCAGCGCGTAGCCTCGGGGCCCGGCTCGACGAACTGATGACGCTGGCCGAGCGCCTGGGGCCAGCCGGCCGCCTGTCCGCGATCGCCATCGCCGATTGGCGCGAGACGCTGCTCGATATGCTCCTCAATGGCCTGCAACACGGCCTGTCCGATGCGATCCGCACCTTCTCAGGGCAGGCCGAACGACTGCCGCGCGCGCTCCGCCTCGCGCGCGATTGCCTCGCGGCCAAGGCGACCGAGCCGCTCGACCTCACGGAGCTCGCCTGCGCCTCCGGCATCGGCATCCGCGCGCTTCAGCTCGGCTTCCGCCGGCATTTCGGCCTGTCGATCTCCGAGATGCTGCTCGACATGCGACTTGGCGCGCTCCACGCGCGCCTCTCGCAGGGCGCACCGGACTGCTCGATCACAGACGCCGCCTTCGATCTCGGCTTCACGCATTTGAGCCGTACGGCAGGCGCGTACCGAGAAAAATTCGGCGAGACGCCCTCGGCAACGCTGAGGCGGCGGTTGAGCTGACGCTCTGCCATTCCTCAGGCTGCTTGTCAGTGATTGGCCTGGACCTAACCGGCCTGCATTTCCAATGTTTTGATCTGACGACCGGCTTCGTCGAAATTTACATGGGATAGCCATCGCTCCAACGCTGCTTTGCGTTGAGGCCACTCGTCCTTCAGCATGGAGAACCATGCCACGTCACGCTGCCAGCCATCTACAACCGCCGCTCGTCGCCATGTTCCCTCATAGGTAAATCCAAAATTGTTGGCGGCCTTGAAGGACTTTGCGTTCTGTGCCTGACAACGCCAAACCAAGCGCTCATAACCAAGATCATCCATCGCGTGGCACATCAGCAAGAAGATTGCTTCTCGTGCGGCCCGCGTTCCCTGGAGGGGTGGCGCGAACCAAATACTGCCAATCTCGATACTGCCGTCCTCGTGGTAGACGTCACATAACGAAAGCCAGCCCTGTGGCTTCTGCCCTTTCGGAATGACAACCCAGAACGGTTGGTCGGGACGGTTGGAGAGATCGGTGAGACTCCGTTGAAGTTCATCAATATGGGCAAAGGGACCGTAGCGCAGGTAAGTGAAGCTCTCCGGCGCGGCGCTAGCGAAAGGCCAGAGGTCGGTTGAATGTTCCTCCAGCAACGGCTCCAAATCCACATAGCGACCGGAACGGGATTGCTTTATCGGCAGGGGCCAGCGGGATTCATGGATCGGCCTGCCCAAGTCTCGTTCGATTGCCATTCAGTACACCTGTAAGAGCGGTCGCGGTTTCCGTTTTGCCGAGCACCGGGATTCCGCATCTTCTGCCGTGAAGACGTTACATCTGCGCTGATCGCGCTCGCAAGGCCATGTGGAATACGGCGTGATCGTCCATGCGCCGCTCGACGCCTTGCCAACAGCTTGATAAGCCCCTCGTCCGCGAAGGAAGGGCTTGAGTCGAGATATGACCGTTGCGATCGAGATGGGGCACACGGCGGCAGGCGCCCCGGCGACTCTGGACCTTGAGGAACTGCTGGCGACTCGCCTTCTCGTGCAGGGAAATTCCGGCTCGGGCAAGTCGCATCTCCTGCGCCGGCTCCTGGAGCAGAGCGCGCCCTGGGTGCAGCAGGCGATTCTCGATCCCGAAGGCGACTTCGTCACGCTGGCGGAGCAGTTCGGCCACCTCGTGATCGAGGCCGAGGATCACACCGAGCGGGGCCTCCAGGTCGCGGGCGAGCGCGCGCGCATCCATCGTGTCTCCACGGTGCTCAATCTCGAGGGGCTGGACGCGGAGAATCAGATGCGCCGTGCGGCCGCCTTCCTCGGCGGGTTGTTCGAGACCGAGCGCGATCACTGGTACCCGATGCTTGTGGTGGTGGATGAGGCGCAGCTCTTCGCGCCGGCGGTCGCGGGTGAGGTGTCGGACGAGGCGCGAAAGCTCTCGCTCGGCGCCATGACCAACCTGATGTGCCGCGGCCGCAAGCGCGGGCTCGCCGGGGTGATCGCAACCCAGCGGCTGGCAAAGCTCGCCAAGAATGTCGCGGCCGAAGCCTCCAATTTCCTCATGGGCCGTACCTTCCTCGACATCGACATGGCGCGTGCCGCCGATCTGTTGGGGATGGAGCGGCGACAGGCCGATGCGTTCCGCGACCTGGAGCGCGGACAGTTCATGGCGCTCGGCCCTGCGCTCTCCCGCCGTCCGCTCGGCCTGCGCATCGGTGCGACCGAGACGAAACCGCGCAACGCGACCCCGCGGCTCCTGCCGCTGCCGGAAGCGACATTGGAGGACGTCCGCGCCATCATCCTCGCCGCCCCGCCGCCAGAGGCGACCAGGCCACAGCGCCGGCCGGCGCCTGACCTGCTCGGCCAACTTATGGCGGCAAAAGCGGCGACGCCGGAGATCCGCTCTGAACCGGTGGAGCAGCAGCCGAGCGCTGAGGAGCTGGCGGAGCGGCGGGAGCGCCTGGACCGCATCCTGCGCGCCATCCTGGCCGAGCCCGATGCCGGCTTCCGCGCAATCGGCGTGCTCTATCAGGAGTTTGTGGTCCGCTGCCGCATCGAAGGTCTCGGTTCGGCCGCGCCGGACCTCAGCGAATTTCGCCGCATGCTGACGCGCGCCCGCGCCGGCCTCGCGACCGATATCGCGCAGGACGACGCCTGGCAGGACGTTTCGTTGCGTGCCTCGATCCTGCCGGAGGACATGCAGGGCGTCTTCATGATGATCGCCCGCGCGGCCAAGGAGGGCTGGCCATGCCCGGGCGATGCCGCGATCGCACGCGCCTATGGCTCCCACTCGCTGCGCCGTGCGCAGCGCCTTCTCACCTATATCGAGGAGCAGGGCCTCATCGTCTGCCAGCTCGATGGCACCGGGCGGAGAATTGTGACGCTGGTCGAGCTCGCCTGGGCGACCGCACCGGGTGACCCCAATGCCGACGAGCTGTCGGCCGAGCAGGATTGCAGCAGCGCGTCGCTGTGATGCCATGACCGGAACGGCGCTCCGCTAAGGTTTAGCCGTATCCGACGTCCACTGCGTGTGACAACCGCGGCGGCCGTTGCCTTCGCAGACGAAACGGCAGGCCTCATCCATTGCGCAGTCGAGATAGAACCACACGAAATACGACGCGATCACGATGAAGGCGATCCACAGCGTGGCCTTGGTCTGTCGATCCATGTCTCAGTCCCGCGTGCGGTCATCGGATGCCTGCTTGCGCAGGAAACCATCGCGCTCGGCCTCGACGGAGTAGGGCGTGGGGATCGGATCGCCAACGGAATCCACGGCCGTGTCGAGGCAGCGGCGCAGCATGCGCGCTAGCTCTGCCTTGCGGTAGGGTTTTGTCAGAAGCGGCGCGCCTTGACCCGCACGTCCCTGCGCAGAGAGCGAGTCGTGTGCGTAGCCTGAGGTGAAGAGAACGCGCAGGGACGGCCGTGAGGCTACCATCTGTTCGGCGAGCTGCTGTCCATTCATGCCGCCGGCCATCACGATATCGGTGAACAGCAGGTCGAATTGCGCGCCTTTGGCTGCGATCGCGAGCGCCTCGGCCGCATTGGCGGCAGCAACGACTTTGTAGCCCAGGTTCTCGAGCTGGACCGTGACGTAGTTGCGGACGTCGCGGTCGTCCTCGACGCAGAGGATGGTCTCGTGACCGCCCGGCACCTTGCGCGCGTCCTCGCCCGCCGGGCGCAGCGCGCGCGTGTCGGCCTTGGGGAGGTAGATTTTGAACGTGGTGCCGCGGCCTTCCTCGGAAGCGACCTTGATGCTGCCGCCGGACTGCTTGGCGAAGCCGAACACCATGCTGAGCCCGAGCCCCGTTCCCTTGCCGACCTCCTTGGTCGAGAAGAACGGATCGAAGATCCGGTCGACGATGGACTGCGGAATGCCGGTGCCGGTATCAGTGACCTCGATCTCGACGTAGTCGCCGGCATAGCCGACGCCGACGGCCACGGCTTCGCGCACGCCGAGCACGACGTTGCGCGTTCTCAGCATAAGTTTGCCGCCCGCAGGCATCGCGTCGCGGGCATTGATCGCGAGGTTGAGCAGCGCCGAGCTGAGCTGTCCGCGGTCGACCAGCGCAGGCCAGACCTCGCGATCGAGCCTGATGGTGATCTCGATCTGCTTGTCGAACGTCGCCCGCAAGAGTCGCGTGGCCTCTTCGAGCAGGTCGTTGACGTCGATCTCGGTTGGTTGCAGCGCCTGCTTCCGTGCGAAGGAGAGCAGGCTCGAGGTCAGCGCCGCGCCACGGTCGGCAGCCTCGCTGATCAGCTTGGTGATGGTCGAAAGGTGCGGGCTGTCCTTCACGGCGTCGGCGAGGATCTCGATCGTCCCCGTGATGACGGTGAGCATGTTGTTGAACTCGTGCGCGATGCCGCCGGTGAGCTGGCCGACGGCCTCCATCTTCTGGGCCTGGATGAGTTGCTCCTCGGCGATGCGCCTTTGGGTGACGTTCCTAGCAAAGGTATTGACGATGGTGCGGTCGCCAAGACGCAAGCCCGTGCTCGACGCCTCGATCAGGATCTCGTCGCCGCCCTTGTGGACCATGACCGCTTCGAAACGCATGCCGATCGGTGTTTCCGACAATTCGCTCAAGCGCCGTTTCATGCGCTGCCGGAAGGCGGCGCGGAGCGGCCCCGGCACCACCAGCTCGACGACGTCGGCGCCGACCGCCTCGGTTCGCGTCCATCCGGACAGCGCCTCGGCCTGAGGGCTCCAGGCGACGACGACACCGTCTTCATCGGTCTGCACGAAGGCGTCGAGCGCGGTCCGGATCACGGCCTGCGTTTGCCGCGCGCTGTCCGCAAGCGCCCGCCGTGTCTTCGCCTGATCCGCATCCAGCGCCGCGGTGCGCTTGATCTGCGATCGCTCGATCACGCGCGCGCAGCCGAGCGCGAGCAGCGGGACAACAAGACCGCTTGCCAGCAGAGCGAGCAGTTGCGCCATGCCGAACCGCGCCGGATTGGCGGCGCCGCCTGTCACGACGTCGGACACAAGCAAGGTCGCGGCGGTCACGGCGGCCTGCGCAGCCATCGCGAGTGTCAGAAGCCCTCTGAGTCTCATGCTTTCATACCCAAGACTTCCGCCGCAAAAGCGGACGGACGCCGGCCGTTCTCCTGACGTGCTCGCGGAGCGAACTGAGCGACAGACTCCAAGCGGTGGACTTTCCCCAGAAAGGAACATTCCCGTCGGGATTGTAGCGCAGATGCACCGCTACGTAATCCGGGGGGCAGCACGGTCGACGCACCGTCCGGACTGCGTTTCACGCCGTCCGGGTCGGAAAGGAGCGCAGCCGGTTCAGGAGTTGACGTGCACGAAATCGCGCAGCAGCGGATAGATCTCGCTATTCCAGCGCTTGCCCGAGAACACACCGTAGTGGCCGACGCCGGCCTGCATGTGATGCACGCGGCGGTAGGCGCGCACGCCGGTGCAGAGATCCTGCGCTGCGAGCGTCTGGCCGATCGAGCAGATGTCGTCCTTTTCGCCCTCGACCGTCATCAGGCCCATGCGGCCGACCGCCTTCGGGTTTACCGCCCGCCCGCGATACGTCATCTTGCCGAGCGGCAAAAGATGCTCCTGGAAGACGTCGCGCACGGTCTCGATGTAGAACTCTGCGGGCAGATCCATCACCGCGAAATATTCATCGTAGAAGGTCTTGATGGTCGCCGCCTTTTCCCTCTCGCCCTTGGCGATGTGATTGGCGAGGTCGAGATGCTGCTTGATGTGGCGCTCGAGATTCATCGAGACGAAGGCCGTGAGCTGCACGAAGCCCGGATAGACTTTGCGAAACGCGCCGCGGCACTGCACCGGCACGTAGTTGATCAGATTGCGCTCGAACCAGGTGATCGGCTTGCTCTTGGCGAACTCGTTGACCTTGGTCGGCTGCACGCGCGTGTCGATCGGGCCGGCCATCAGCGTCAGCGTCGCTGGCCGCGACGGATGATTGTCCTCGCACATGATCGCTGCGGCCGCGAGGGCGGAAACCGAGGGCTGGCAGATCGCGACCATGTGCGGACGCGGGCCGAGCTGAGCGAGGAAGTCGATGAGGTGCTCGGTGTAGTCGTCGAGGCCAAAGCGGCCCTCGCTGCGCGGGATGTCGCGCGGATTGTGCCAGTCAGTGATGTAGACGTCGTGGTCCTGGAGCAGCGTCTTCACCGTGCCGCGCAGGAGAGTTGAGAAATGGCCGGACATCGGCGCCACCAGCAGCATGCGCGGCTGCTCGGGGCCATCGTCCTTTTTGAAATGCAGCAGCGAGCCGAAGGGCGTGGCGTAGGCGATCTCCTCCCGGATGCCGACCTCGCGATTTCCCACCAGCACGCTGTCGATGCTATAGGCCGGGCGGTCGTAGGTGATGGTGGAGCGCGAGATCAGCTCCAGCGCGGCCGACAGGCGGCCGACCACGGCACCCGACATCCCCTGCGGCACCAGGTTGAGATATTTCAGGGCAGACGAAGCCCCGGCCCGCCATGGCTCCATCAGATCCATGTGGTTCTGAAAGGCCTGATAATACATCGACATCATACTGAAACGCCCACCCTGACCCCAAGCCATCATGCAATATCGACGCCAGATTCGAGTCAATTAGCTCTGAAAACTGGCATGTCGCTTGCTGTGGAATACGGGGAAGCACAAACTGTGGGCACCGCGCAGAACGGGATGGCGGCGTCAGGAATTCAGGCGCGAGGGAAGGCCATATGGCGAAGGCGACACTGACCATCAGCAGCAAGAACTACTCGTCCTGGTCGCTGCGTGGCTGGCTTTTGACGAAATTCTCAAAGCTCGATTTCGAGGAGATCGTCACAGCGCCGGACGACCCATCCGCGCGCGCCGAGATCCTGCTCTTGTCCTCCTCGATCCTTGTGCCCTGCCTGCGGCACGAGGGCGCCACCATCTGGGACACGCTGGCGATCGGGGAGTATCTCAACGAGGTCATGCCGGACGCCGGGCTGTTGCCGGCCGACCGCATCCAGCGCGCCCATTGCCGCTCGATCTGCGGTGAAATTCATTCCGGCTTCACCACACTGCGCGCCTCGCTGCCCGTGAACCTCAAGGGCCATTTCCCCGGCTTCAAGATCTGGTCCCGGGCGCAGGCCGACATCGACCGCGTCTGGGCGATCTGGCGCGACTGCCTGGAGAAGTCCGGCGGTCCGTTCCTGTTCGGCGAGAAGCGCACCATGGCGGATGCGATGTACGCGCCCGTCGTGACGCGCTTTGTAACCTATGACGTCAAGCTCGAGCCGCGCCTCAAGGCCTATGCCGACATCATCATGGGCATGGACGAGATGCAGGAATGGATTGCGGCCGCCAAGGCGGAGCCGGCGGAGATCGAGGAGCTCGAGGTCGAATATTAGGCGGTCTTTCGGGGGGCTGCCCGTTTGTGCGGCGCGATTAACCTTTGCCGCCGGCCGCGGGGCTTTGCCCGCGCGCGGCTTTCCTTGATCTGGTACGTCGATGCGGCGCAGCATCGACATCTAGGGGTGAACAGGTCGACAACGGAGCCCGGCGGCTGATTCGGACGCGATTCGTTCGGTCAGCGTTCCGAACCTTAAAATCCGGCCAGGCTCCGTCGCATTTCGAGACAGTCAGTCAGCCTGCTTCCTACACGGCACCCGTCTGTTTCACTCGCGGCAGGCGCCAACCGATCACGGTCGCCTCGACGGCGATGCCCGCTTCGTGGTTTTGCCAGCGCCCGCCGACGTAGCGGCAGGCGAAGGGCAGCTGGTAGGTTCCACTATGATCTTCGCAAAGCACTTCGACCGGCATCCCCGACGGTGGTTCTCCCTCGCCATTGAATTCGGCCAGACGTCTTTCGCGCGTTGCCATTCTAAATAATCTCCCCTCAAAAAGAACGCGAACAGATCCGCCCCACTCTTCGCGTCCGTCGTTATTCCTCCATATCGAGGAACCGCCCAAGCTCAACGCGAGAATGCGGTGCCAGTATGGTATCGTTGCGTGCCTGCGTACCGTCTGCGCAATTTGCCGTGATCGATGTTCTCGTGAGGAACCTGCATGCCGGGCCGGAATGTTTCGCTATGTGTCGTGATTTTGCTGCTTGTGATGATGTCAACGGAACACATCCACGCGCAGGATGTTCCCGGCATCGAGATCTGCACGGTCGAGAAGACGTGGGAGCGGCGGACGAGCTGCCTGCAAAGCAATGTCGACTTTCTCCAGAAGACGATAACCAAGCTCACCCTCGATCATCAGCAAAAGATCGACGCCGCCAATCGCCAGATCGACGCGTTGAAAGCGACGGTGGCGGGTTTGCAGAAGGCGCTCGGCGATCTTCAGGCCGCGCAGACGAAGATGGCGGAAGATCTGAAGAAGAAGCAGGACGCGCAGGCCGTGAAAGATGCTACGCCCGCGAAAGAAAAGTAGGGTGGGCAAAGGCGCGCCTGCGCCGTGCCCACCATCCTTCCACGATTGCGACGAAAGTGGTGGGCACGCTTCCGCCTTCGCTCTTCGAGCTACGGCGGGCAAGTCGCTTTGCCCACCTTACGAAACCGCATGTGGGCGATAGCAATCCTGATCAAGCGTGGCGTCTGCCATTCGTGCACCATCGCCACGCTTCGAATGAGGACCTCTAGTTCATGAACCCAGCCCAGCGCGCACTCTGGTACATCGAAAGCCATCTTGCCGAGCCGCTCACGCTCGACGAGATCGCCGAGATCGGCGGCGTGTCGCGCTTCCATATGGTGCGCGCGTTTGCGGCAGCGACCGGCCTTCCGGTGATGCGCTACGTGCGGGCGCGGCGGCTCACCGAGGCCGCGCGCGACCTGGCGCGTGGTGCGCCGGACATCTTGTTGCTGGCGCTGGATGCGGACTACGGATCCCACGAAGCATTCACACGCGCGTTCCGCGATCATTTCGGCGTGACGCCCGAAGCGGTCAGAGCGGCGACGTGCGTCAAACACCTCAAGCTTCAGGAGCCGATCCTCATGGATTCCACCATGCTCGACAATCTTGCACCACCCCGTTTCGAAACCGCAAAAGCGTTCCTCGTCGCAGGCATCGCCGAGCGCATCTCCTGCGACAACGGAGCCGCCATTCCGGGCCTCTGGCACCGCTTCCACCAGGAGGTTGCGGATATTCCCGCGCGCATCGGAAACGTCGCGTATGGCGTCTGCTACAACGGCGATGATGCCGGCAATTTCGACTACATCGCCGGCGTGGAGGTCTCCGATTTCTCCGACCTGCCGCGGCGCTTCGGTCGCATTCGCATCCCCGAGCAGCGCTATGCGGTGTTCACCCACGCCGAGCACGTCGCCTCGATCCGCCGTACCGTCAATACGATCTGGAATCAGTGGCTGCCGGCATCAAGCCTGAAGGCCGCTGACGCGCCGAACTTCGAGCGCTATGACGAAAAGTTCGATCCCAAGACCGGCCATGGCGGCTTCGAGATCTGGGTGCCGGTGAAGGAGTAGCATGATCCGGGCCCGAAGGGCCGCTAGCGCAAAGTGCGCAGCGGTTTTCCGAAGAAGATCATGCTCAAACAACAATCTAAGGTGCGATGACCGATCTTATCGCGCTTTAGCGCGCAACGCTGGCATACCCGGCCGCTTGCTTGGCAAGCGGGAGCGACTTTGCCATAACCGCGTGCAAATCTTGCGTGCGGGGCCGACGTCTCCCGCGCAAGCCATAACAAGCCGCCGGGAGGCCAAAATGTCCGACGTTCGCGTCCTCGCCACCGATCTCGAATTTCCGGAAGGGCCGGTGGTGATGCCGGACGGCTCGGTCGTGCTGGTGGAGATCCGTGGCCAACGCTTGACGCGCGTTTATCCCGACGGACGGAAAGAGATCGTCGCGAAAGTCCCGGGTGGGCCGAACGGCGCGGCGCTCGGTCCCGACGGCAAGATCTACATCTGCAACAATGGCGGCTTCTCCTGGATCCCGGCCGGCAAGATGATCATGCCGGGGGCACAGCCCGACGATTATCTGGGCGGTTCGATCCAGCGTGTGGATCTGCAATCGGGCAAGGTCGAGACCGTCGTGACCAAATGCGGCGAGCATGATTTGCGCGGTCCCAACGATCTCGTCTTCGACCGGCATGGCGGCCTGTGGTTCTCCGACCTCGGAAAGCGTCGTGCGCGCGATATGGATGTCGGCGGAATGTACTATCTCAAGCCCGGGATGAGCGAGATCGTCGAGGTCGTGCACGGTGTGCTGCCGGCGAACGGCATCGGCCTGTCGCCAGACGAAAACACCGTCTACATCGCGGAGACGCCGACCGCGCGGCTGTGGGCTTATGAGCTCTCTGCGCCCGGCACGCTGAAGCCGCGCGAAGTGATCTATCGCGGCGAGCGCGGCAAGCCGATTGCGGGGCTCGGCGGCTACCAGATGTTCGATTCGCTTGCGGTCGAGGCCAACGGCAATGTCTGCGTCGCGACCCTCGTCTCGGGCTGCATCTCGGTGATCGCGCCGGACGGCAAGCTGGTCGAGCAGGTCCCGACCGGCGACCGCGTCACCACCAACATCGCCTTTGGCGGCCCTGAGCTCAAGACCGCCTATATCACGCTGTCCGGCAAGGGTGAGCTGATCGCCATGGACTGGCCGCGCAGCGGTTTGCCGTTGAATTTTTTGAATAAGTGACAATCGCGTAAAACGCGATTGTCATCCCGGGGCTATGCGGAGCATAGAACCCGGGATCTCGAGATTCTCAGGTGCGCAAGTGCGCACCACAGTTCGGCTCTTCGAGCCGCCCCGGAATGACTATCATGAGGAACGACAGAATGCCTTGGCCTGATCCCGTCACCCTTCGCGGCGAGCATGCGCGGCTCGAGCCGCTGTCGCAGCAGCATTGCGACGCGCTCGCGGAGGCCGTGAAGGACGGCGAGCTCCAGAAGCTCTGGTACACCGCGATCCCCGCGCCCGAGAATATGGCCAAGGAGATCCACCGCCGCCTGGGCTTGCAGGCCGCAGGCTCCATGCTGCCCTTCACGGTGTTCGACGCCGAGGGCAAGATCGTCGGCCAAACCACCTACATGAACATCGATGCCGCCAACCGCCGCGTTGAGATCGGCTCGACCTGGTACGCCAAGAGCGCGCAGCGCGGGCCCCTCAACACGCAGTGCAAGCTGCTGCTGCTCACCCATGCCTTCGAGCAGCTCAACTGCATCGCGGTCGAGTTCCGCACGCATTTCTTCAATCACCAGAGCCGGCGCGCGATCGAGCGCTTAGGGGCCAAGCAGGACGGGATATTGCGCAGTCACCAGGTGGCGCCGAACGGCACGCTGCGCGACACCGTGGTCTACAGCATCACCGCCGCCGAATGGCCGACGGTGAAGTCGCATTTGACATATCAACTCAACGACAAGCCGCGCTGAGGCGGTTCGAGGCAAGATGGACAGATTCGACTATGTGATCGTCGGCGCCGGCTCGGCCGGTTGCGTGCTCACCAACCGCCTGAGCGAGGATCCGAACACCACTGTGTGCGTGCTCGAGGCGGGCCCGAGCGACTGGCATCCCTACATCCATCTTCCGGCAGGCTTCATCAAGACCTTCCATATGAAGAGCATCAACTGGGCCTACCAGCAGGAGCCGGGGCCCTGGACCGGCGGCCGCAGCATCTATGCGCCGCGCGGTAAGACGCTCGGCGGCTCGTCCTCAATCAACGGCCACATCTACAATCGCGGCCAGAATCTCGACTTCGACACCTGGGCGCAGATGGGCAATCGCGGCTGGAGCTATGCCGACGTGCTGCCTTACTTCAAGCGGCTGGAGAAGCGTGTCGGCGAAGGGGAGTCGCTCTATCGCGGCCGCGACGGCAGCCTCACCGTCACCACCATGGAGTGGCGCGATCCGCTCTGCGAGGCCTTCATGGAAGGCGCGGTGTCGCTCGGCATTCCCCGCAACCCCGACTACAACGGCAGGACGCAGGAAGGCGTGTCCTACTGCCAGCGCACCATCGAAAACGGCCTGCGCGTCTCCGGCGCAACCGCGTTCCTAAGGCCTGCGATGAAGCGGCCGAACATGCATGTGCACACCCATGCGCACGCGACCGAGATCGTCTTCGAGGGCAAGCGCGCGGTTGGCGTGCGCTACATGAAGGGCGGCCGCGGCGGCACGCAGATCGAAGTGCGCGCCAATAAGGAAGTGATCCTTGCCGGCGGCGCATATAATTCGCCACAACTGCTTCAGCTCTCCGGCATCGGCTCGCCCGATCTCTTGCAATCGCACGGCATCGCGGTACGCCACGCGCTCCCGGTTGGCGAAGGCTTGCAGGACCATTACGCGCCGCGCACGGTGGCGCGGGTCAAGGACATCAAGACCATCAACGAGCTTCGCCGCGGCTGGCATCTCTGGGTCGAAGCGCTGAAATGGGCGACGGCGCGGCGCGGCTTGCTGTCGCTGTCGCCGACCATGGTCTATTGCTTCTGGTATTCGGGTGAGAGCCCGGATCGCTCGGACCTCCAGCTCACCTTCACGCCGGCGAGCTACAAAGAGGGCGTGCAGGGCCAGCTCGAGGACGAGCCCGGCATGACGGTCGCCTCCTGGCAACAGCGGCCCGAAAGCCGCGGCTATGTGCGCATCCGCTCCAATGATCCCTTTGCGCCGCCGATCATCCAGACCAATTATCTCGACGCCGAACTCGACCGCCGCGTCATCGTCGGCGGCATGAAGCTCGCGCGCAGGCTTTTGAAGTCGGGGCCGCTGTCGCCCTACTACGCCTACGAGGATTTCCCTGGGCCGAACATCAACACGGATGACGAATTCCTCGCCGCAGCCACCGAGCGCGGCACCACCACCTTCCACCCCGGCTGCAGCTGCCGCATGGGCCCGGCGGAGTCGACCTGGGCCGTGGTCGACGACCAGCTCCGCGTCCACGGCCTCCAGGGCCTGCGCGTCGTCGACGCCTCGGTGATGCCAAGGATGATCTCGGCGAATCTGAACGCCTCCACGATGATGATCGCCGACCGCGCGTCCGATCTGATCCGGGGCAAGACGCCGATGGAAGCGGCGAACGTGCCGGAAAGCGCAGTCGCGTGAGGGCGCCACTTCGTCGGGTGGGTTAGCGAAGCGAAACCCACCTCTTTGCTTCCCGCTTGGTGAGAGAAGTGGTGGGTTACGCTGACGCTAACCACCCCACGGTTTCTTCAGCAAGCTCGCAGATGGTACCGCGCTGTCGACCATCGAGTGGGTCTCGACGTTAGGCATTGAGCTGGAGTCGTGCCGCGGAGATAGTCTGGATTGCTTCGCTGCGCTCGCAATGACGAGCTTGGGGCACGCGCGCTCCACAATCTCGGTGTCATCGCCCGCGAAAGCGGGCGATCCAGTATTCGAGAGGCGGCGGTGGGATACGGAGAGGCCGCGGCGTACTGGATTCCCCGCTTTCGCGGGGAATGACAGCGGCGTTTGAGGCTACAACAAAGCTTTTATTGCGAGCTTGCGCCTCAGACCTCCCGCCGGCTCAGAAACGCCAGCCGCTCGAACAGATGCACGTCCTGCTCGTTCTTGAGCAGCGCGCCGTGCAGCGGCGGGATCAGTTTGCGCGGGTCGCGCTCGCGCAGTTGCTCGGGCGTCATCTCTTCGTTGAGCAGCAGTTTCAGCCAGTCGAGCAGCTCGGAGGTCGATGGCTTCTTCTTCAGGCCGGGCACCTCGCGCACCTCGAAGAAGATGCGCAGGGCCTCTTCCACCAGGCGCTTCTTGATGCCGGGGAAGTGGACGTCGACGATTCGGCCCATTGTCTCGGCGTCGGGGAACTTGATGTAGTGGAAGAAGCAGCGGCGCAGGAACGCGTCCGGCAGCTCCTTCTCGTTGTTGGAGGTGATCATCATGATCGGGCGCTGCTTCGCCTTGATCGTCTCGCCGGTCTCGTAGACATGGAATTCCATGCGGTCGAGCTCGAGCAGCAGGTCGTTCGGAAACTCGATGTCGGCCTTGTCGATCTCGTCGATCAGCAGCACCGGGCGCTGCTCGGCGGTGAAGGCGTCCCACAGCTTGCCGCGCCTGATGTAGTTCTTGATGTCGGAAACGCGGGCGTCGCCGAGCTGGCTGTCACGCAGGCGCGACACCGCGTCGTATTCGTAGAGGCCCTGCTGCGCCTTGGTGGTGGACTTGATGTGCCAGGTCAGAAGCGGCGCGTTCAGCGCTTTGGCGACTTCCTCGGCCAGCACCGTCTTGCCGGTGCCAGGCTCGCCCTTCACCAGCAGCGGGCGCTCCAGCACGATCGAGGCGTTGACGGCGACCTTGAGATCGTCGGTCGCAACATAGTCCTTGGTGCCGGTAAACTTCATCGCGCGTCCTTGTCGGTCATCGGGCGAGGTGCACCTCCGCCACAACATGGGAACGGCCGCTTCGAGCGGCCGTTCCGGGTTAGGTCAAGCTTTTCAGGCCCGTTTTATCAGCGAAAGGATGACCAGCACAATCACCGCGCCGATGGTGGCGTCCAGGATCGAGCCGAATGTGCCGGTGGCGAGCCCGATGCCGAGCTGCGGCAGGATCCAGCCCGCGACCAGCGCTCCGATGATGCCGACCACGATATTGCCGATCAGCCCAAATCCCGCCCCGTGAACAATTTTCCCCGCGAGCCAGCCGGCGATCGCGCCGATGATCAGCGCTGCGATAATTCCCATGGCAAAGATCCCCAAAAACCAAGCCTCAAGTGCAGCAATTCTAGAGCAAAAAGCCCCCCGGTCCATGTTGAATCATTGCGCGCTCGAACTCGGTTCATTCTCCCCGACGTGGAGAGGTGGATTTGCGCAGCAAATCGGGGGAGGGGGCTCAAGTCGCACGAGGGAGCGAAACCCCTCACCCGGCGCTGTGCGCCGACCTCTTCCTGTGGGAGAGGTCGGCGCCCCTTGACGGGAGCCATCCGACGGGCAATCTGTCACCCATGTTCCTGCAATTCTTCACCTCGTTGCGCGATGCGCAGGTCCCTGTGACACTGCGCGAATACCTCACGCTGATGGAGGCGCTCGACGCCGACCTCGCGGACTACACGGTTGAGAATTTCTACTATCTGTCGCGCGCCTCGCTGGTGAAGGACGAGCGCAACCTCGACAAGTTCGACCGCGTCTTCGGCACTGTCTTCAAGGGGCTGGAGAGCCTGCTCGACGCCATGGACAAGGCGGAGATCCCCGAGGAGTGGCTGAAGAAGCTCGCCGAGAAATACCTCACCGAGGAAGAGAAGAAGCAGATCGAGGCCATGGGCTGGGACAAGCTCATGGAGACCCTGAGGAAGCGGCTCGAGGAACAGAAGGGCCGGCATCAGGGCGGCAGCAAGTGGATCGGCACCGCCGGCACCTCGCCATTCGGCGCCTATGGCTACAACCCGGAAGGCGTGCGCATCGGGCAGGAGAAGAACCGCAACAACCGCGCCGTAAAGGTGTGGGACAAGCGCGAGTTCAGGGATCTCGACGGCAATGTCGAGCTCGGCATCCGCAACATCAAGGTTGCGCTGCGCCGCTTGCGCAAATTCGCCCGTACCGGCGCGCCGGACGAACTCGATCTCGACAACACGATCAAGCAAACCGCCAATCACGGCTATCTCGACGTCGTCATGCGCCCCGAGCGGCGCAACGCGGTCAAGCTCCTGGTGTTCTTCGACATCGGCGGCTCGATGGATTCGCATATCGAGCAGGTCGAGGAGCTGTTCTCGGCGGCGAAGAGCGAGTTCAAGCACATGGAGTATTTCTACTTCCACAACTGCCTCTATGAGGGCGTGTGGAAGCAGAACAAGCGGCGCTTCACCGACCGCACGCCGACCTGGGACGTGCTGCACAAATATCCGCACGACTACAAGGTCGTGTTCGTCGGCGACGCCTCGATGTCGCCTTACGAGATCATGGTGCCTGGCGGCTCGGTCGAGCATGTCAACGAGGAGCCGGGCTCGGTCTGGCTCGAGCGCATCATCCGCACCTATCCGCATGCGGTGTGGCTCAATCCGGTGCAGCAGAAGCACTGGGACTATTCGGAATCGACCACCATCATCCGCCGCATCTTCGCCAACCGCATGTTCCCGATCACCATCGAGGGGCTCGAGGGCGCGATGAAGGAGTTGACGCACTGATGTGCGCCGCCGTCATTCCGGGCTCGCGCTTCGCGCGCCCCGGAATGACAACAAGAGGGAGAAGCACATGCCCCAAAACATTACCCGCGGCATCAAGGCGCTGATCGACGAGGCCAATGCCGAAATCGAGACGCTGTCGGCAAAAGACGCCATCGAGATCTCCAAGAATGGCGACGTCGTCATCGTCGACATCCGCGACCCCCGCGAGATCGAGCGCGACGGCCGTATTCCCGGCGCGTTTGCCTGCACCCGCGGCATGCTCGAATTCTGGATCGATCCGCAGAGCCCCTATGCGAAGCCGATCTTCCAGGAGGACAAGAAGTTCGTCTTCCATTGCGCCGGCGGCCTGCGTTCCGCGCTCGCCGCCAAGACCGCGCAGGACATGGGCCTCAAACCAGTCGCCCACATCGCCGGCGGCTATGCCGCCTGGCGCGACGCCGGTGGCCCGGTGGAAAAATGGGAGCCGAAGAAGGGGTGAGGGGTGCTTCGCTGTCACTCCAATCTCCGGCGTCATTCCCGCGAAAGCGGCGAATCTGGTACGCCGCGGCCTCTCCGCTCGATCACAGCCGCCTCTGGAATACTGGATCGCGCGGACAAGGCCGGGCGATGACGGCGGAGTTTGACGCGCACTGCTTCAACCTCGCTCACGCGCGCTCGGGAATAACGAAAAGGAAATGCAAGCAATGACCACCCCGACCGACCCCCTCGTCTCTACTGAATGGCTCGCCGCCCACATCGGCGACGCCAACGTGAAGGTGCTCGACGCCACCTTCAAGCTGCCGGGCGTGCTGCCGCTGCCGAAGGACGACTATCTCGCCGCGCACCTGCCGGGCGCGGTGTTCTTCGATGTCGACGCTGTGTCCGACCATTCCAATCCGTTGCCGCACATGTTTCCGAGCGCCGAGCAGTTCGGCCGCGACGTCGGTCGTCTCGGCATCAGCAATGCCGATACCGTCGTGATCTACGATGCCGGCGGCTG
Organism: Bradyrhizobium sp. UFLA05-108; assembly: GCF_059803455.1. Lineage (NCBI taxonomy): Bacteria > Pseudomonadati > Pseudomonadota > Alphaproteobacteria > Hyphomicrobiales > Nitrobacteraceae > Bradyrhizobium > Bradyrhizobium sp. UFLA05-108. The sequence continues at coordinate 44,385 of NZ_JBANAZ010000031.1, forward strand.
GGTCGCCGCGCCGCGCGCGTGGTGGATGTTTTTGTCCTACGGCCACGGCAACGTGCGCATTCTCAATGGCGGCCTGAAGAAGTGGCGCGCCGAGGGGCGTCCGGTCGAGAGCGGCGAGGGGAAGCCGAAGGCCCAGGCTTTCAAGGCGAGCTACGATCCGAAGCGTGTGCGCAGCATGCAGCAGTTGATCGCGAACGTCGAAAGCCGTGCCGAGCAGGTGATCGATGCGCGTCCCGCGGAGCGCTTCGAGGGCCGCGTTGCGGAGCCGCGGCCGGGCATCCGCTCCGGCCACATCCCGGGCGCCCGCAACGTGCCCTATGCCCAATTGTTCGATGCCGCGACCGGCGAAATGAAGCCGCCCGCCGATCTCAAGCAGACCTTCACCGGCGCGGGCGTCAAGCTCGACGCACCGATCGTGACGAGCTGCGGCTCCGGCGTCTCTGCCGGCGTGCTGACGCTCGCGCTGTACCGCCTCGGGATCACCGACACCGCGCTCTATGATGGCTCTTGGTCGGAGTGGGGCCAGGAAGGCGGCCCGACGATTGCGACCGGGCCGGCGTGAGGCTCGCTTAGCGGACGCGGGTGGTCGCCGCGTAGGCCGGCTGCCGATATTGTTGCAGCGGCTGCATGGCGAAGGGATTGAATGTCTGCTGCACTGGCGGCGGTGGCGGCCGCCGCACGGTCCGGTGCTGCTTCTTGGCGCGCTGCTTGGCGGCCTGCTTGTCGGACGCATCGCTCTCCGCCTTGGCTTTCGCCGGCGGGGCCTGCGGAGCGGCTGCAGCGAGCGCTGCGACCTCTGTAATTGCCTCTGATGGCGCGATGGTGCTGGCGGCATCAGCCTGTTGCGGTTCGGGTGAGTTGACCGGCGTCGGCACCGGCTCGCCGGTGGCGGGCATGGTCGTGCTGGTCGAGGGTGTGGTTTCGGCCGATGCGGATTGCGGCGCCGGCGTCTCGGCCGGTGGAGAGGGAGCTTCAGTCGCGGCCGGTTCGCCGGCGGCCGACGCAACCGGCCCGCTGCTCACCTCCGATGTCGGTGCGGCCACCTGCTCGGGTCCGCTTTCGGGAAGGCCGACGGTCGGGACGTAGTCGCGGACCGAGGTCGAGGGCGGCAGCGGCTCGGCGCGGAGCGCTGCGAGCACCGGCTGCGTCGGTTCGTTTGCCTGCGCGAACACCTGCTCCTGCGGGCCGTTTCGCCAGGACGGATTGCTGACGAACTGTTCATGCGTCGCCCGGAGCAGCGCGGCGGCACCTAAGCCGAATACCAGGATGGAGGTTGACAACAGGATCGCCGCAAGCAGGAAGCGGAAGCCGGGAAGCATCGAAGGGCAATTTCCGCCTTGGCAGGTTGATGCCGAGGCCCTTGAGCCATCTGAACGCGGTGACGGTACTGACTGCCGCCTTCGCCGCGCGGGAAACTGGTCAAAGCGGAGGGCGAATCAGGCTGATTCGAGAATACCCGAACGGTCCCGGGCCGTTCCGTAAAAATCGGGAGCGGAGAGTCCGGCGACCTACGGCCCCGCGCGATTTCCGCTCCGTGATGCACCGGCGCAACGGTCGCGCCGCCGATCACAAATCACCAAATCAGGCCCGGATCGGCCTGTTTTGTCTTGAATGCGCCGCGATCTTCGTCCATGTGCCGGTTAACGGTCCGGTCGGGCCTGGGGACTACACTAGGGCGATGATGATCAAACATTTTCTGACGATTTGCGCTGCCGCAACAACTGCTGCGGCGGGAGCCTCGCTCGCGCACGCTCAGCAGGGCTATCCGGTCCAGCAGGCCCCGGTCTATCAGCAAGGCTATCCGTCCGAATATCGTCCCGGCGACCGCGTGCCGAATTTCGACGCGCTCGAGGATGACGACGACGCGATGCCGTCGCAGCCGCGGAACTCAGCCGCGCTGCCTCCGCCCGGCCCCTCCGGTCCGGTGATGTCGCCGGACGATCCGCGCTACGGCCGGCCGGCCGGTGCGCCGGTCTACTCCAACAACGCTCCGCAGGGTCCGGTGGTGTCGCCGGATGACCCGCGCTACGGCCGGCCGGCCGGTGCGCCCGTCTATTCCAACAATGCGCCGCAGGGTCCGGTGATGTCGCCGGATGATCCCCGTTATGGCCGCCCCGCCGGCCCGCCAGCGGTGATCTATGCCGACCGTCCTGCCGGGCCGCAGGGCGCCAACGACGGCCTGCGTCCGCCGGAAGGCGTCGGTGGACCCGCCGCGACCGGCGCTGTCCAGCAACAGCAGCCTGCCGGTCCGAATGGCCAGCCGATGACGGTTGCGGCGCTTCCGCCCGAGGAGCAGCCTGACGCAGCGCCCACGCAGTTGCCGGCGAACCTGCGCCGCCAGGAGGTCTCGTTCCAGACCAAGGAGCCGGCCGGTACGCTCATCGTCGATACCCCGAACACCTACCTCTATTACGTCCTCGGTAATGGCCGCGCGATCCGCTACGGGGTGCGCGTCGGCCGTGACGGTTTCACCTGGACCGGCGTGCAAAAGATCACCCGCAAGGCGGAGTGGCCGGATTGGCATCCGCCGACGGAAATGATCGAGCGCCAGCCCTATCTGCCGCGCTTCATGGCTGGCGGTCCCGGCAATCCGCTCGGCGCGCGCGCGATGTATCTCGGCTCGACGGTGTACCGGATCCACGGCACCAACCAGCCCTCGACGATCGGCAAGTTCGTCTCCTCGGGCTGCATCGGCATGCTGAACGAGGACGTCTCCGACCTGTTCGATCGCGTCAAGGTTGGCACCCGCGTCGTCGTGATGCCCGGTGGCCCGTCGCCGGGAACGGCAACTGCATCTGCCGCGCCGACGCCCGGCGCTGCTGCGCCTGCGCCTATGGCTGCCCAGGCCGGTCCGGCCCCGGGCACGCAGCCGACCGTCGTGCCGCCGCTGCCGGCGCCCGTCACTGTGCGCTAAAAGCTTCGAAAGACACTTGATTGCGAAGGGCGTGCCATCGGCACGCCTTTTTCGTTTCAGGCCAACCGCTTCGGCGGCTCGCTGCCCTTGGTCCAGGCGTCGATCGCCTCGACCATCTGCCCGTAATGGATGCGCAGCCCATCCTCGGTGGCGTAGCCGAGATGCGGCGTCAGCACGACATTGTCGAGCTTGCGGATCGGATGATCGGTCGGCAGCGGCTCGACCGAGAACACGTCGATGCCGGCGCCTGCGATCTTCCTCTGCTGCAGCGCCTCGAGCAGCGCTGCCTCGTCGACGATCGGTCCCCGCGCGGTGTTGACGAGATAGGCGGTCGGCTTCATCCGCGCGAGATCGGCGGCGCCGACCAGCCCGCGCGAGCGCTCGCTCAGCACCGCGTGGATGGTGATGATATCCGCCTTCGCAAACAGCTCCTCCTTGCTGGCGTAGCCGACGCCCACCTCCTTGCATTTCTCAGCGGTCAGATTCGGGCTCCAGGCGATGACGTTCATGCCGAACGACTTCGCGATCCCCGCGACCTTGCTGCCGAGCTTGCCGAGCCCGACGACGCCAAGCGTCCGGCCCTCGATCTCGATGCCCGCAAAACTCTGCCAGGGTTCGCCCGCATGCATGCGCGCGTTCTCGCGGCCGATGCCGCGGGTCAATTCCAGGATCAGGCCCATGGTAAGCCCGGCGGTCGGATCGCGGGAATATTGCGTTCCGCAGATCACGACGTTGCGCGCTTTCGCCGCTTCCATGTCGATCGCGGCATTGCGCATGCCGGAGGTCAGCAGCAGCTTCAGCCTGGGGAGCGCCTCGAACAGGCTGCTCGGAAACGCCGTGCGCTCGCGCATCGCGCAGACGATCTCGAAGTCCCCCAGCGCACCGACAGCGGCTTGCTCGGAGGCGAACGGATGATTGAACACCGTCATGTCGACGCGGTCGGAGATCTTTGACCAGTCGGCGACGTCTTGGGCGATGTTGAAATAGTCGTCGAGAATTGCACAGCGTAGCCGCGTCATCGGGGAAAACCGTCCATCCATGGCGAGGAACGACGGCGCGGGCAGGGGCGCCATCGATCGAACCTCGCCATGCTTGCGCGCAATCGGCAGCCGGCGCAAGCAGCAGGACGCTTCAAAAATCCGGCAGCAGGCGGGGCGTCAGAGATCGCGCGGTTTGAGGCGGAACGGCGCGTCCATGCCGTGCTTGGCACGCCAGGCGGGACCCGGGCCGCGCATGTAGTGAAGTTCCGGGCGGTAGGGGTTGAAAGCCGTGGCGAAGAACCGGACCCAGAACGCGCGGAGCTCTGCGAAGAGGGTGGAGCCTCCGGCTCCTGCCGGGACGGGATGAGAGGTTGTCTCGATCATTGCCATGATGCGGCCTCGCTGTTTTCCCCGCCGCTTCTGCCGCAGGTGGCGCTTTTTGTGGCGCCACGGCCAGCTTTGGCCTGCTTTATTAAAAAATGGTTTCAATTGTAGGGATCAGCTTCCCGGATGGTGTCCATTCCGTATTCATCCGTGGTGAACGGAGGGAAAACGTTGCCCTTTGGGGGCGGGATCGCTACATCGGCGGCAAGCAAATTTCCTCAAATCGAAGGTTTTACGGGACCGATGGCGCGCCAGTTCGTCTACTTCATGCAAGGCCTGACCAAGAGCTACCCGACCCGCAAGGTGCTCGATAACATCCATCTGAGCTTCTACCCGGACGCCAAGATCGGCGTGCTCGGCGTCAACGGCTCGGGCAAGTCGACGCTGCTCAAGATCATGGCCGGCCTCGACAAGGAGTACACCGGCGAGGCTTGGGTCGCCGAGGGCGCCCGCGTCGGCTATCTCGAGCAGGAACCGCAGCTCGACCCCAAGCTTTCCGTCCGCGAGAACGTCATGCAGGGCGTCGCCAAGCAGAAGGCGATCCTGGATCGCTACAACGAGCTCGCCGTCAATTATTCGGACGAGACCGCCGATGAGATGACCAAGCTGCAGGACGAGATCGAGGCCCAGGGCCTCTGGGATCTCGACAGCAAGGTCGACCAGGCGATGGACGCCTTGCGCTGCCCGCCCGACGATGCCGATGTCACGAAACTCTCCGGCGGTGAGCGCCGCCGCGTCGCGCTGTGCCGGCTGCTGCTCGATCAGCCCGAGCTGCTGCTGCTGGACGAACCGACCAACCATCTCGACGCCGAATCCGTGTCGTGGCTTGAAGGACACTTGCGCAACTATCCCGGCGCGATCCTGATCGTCACCCACGATCGCTACTTCCTCGACAACGTCACGGGCTGGATTCTCGAGCTCGATCGCGGCCGCGGCATTCCCTACGAGGGCAACTACTCGTCCTGGCTGGTGCAGAAGCAGAAGCGGCTCGAGCAGGAAGGCCGCGAGGAGGCCGCGCATCAGAAGACGCTGGCCCGCGAGCAGGAATGGGTCGCGTCCTCGCCGAAGGCGCGTCAGGCAAAATCCAAGGCCCGTTATCAGCGCTATGAAGAGCTGTTGAAGCAGGCGAGCGAGAAGCAGACCCAGACCGCGCAGATCATCATTCCCGTCGCCGAGCGGCTCGGCGCCAATGTCGTCGATTTCGAAGGCCTCAGCAAAGGCTATGGTGAGCGTCTCCTGATCGACGATCTCACGTTCAAGCTGCCGCCCGGCGGCATCGTCGGCGTGATCGGTGCGAACGGCGCCGGCAAGACCACGCTGTTCAAGATGATCACCAAGCAGGAAACTCCGGACAACGGCACCATCACGGTCGGCGAGACCGTGCATCTCGGCTATGTCGACCAGTCGCGCGATGCGCTCGACGGCAAGAAGACCGTGTGGGAGGAAATCTCCGGCGGCAACGAGCTGATCCTGCTCGGCAAGAAGGAAGTGAATTCGCGCGGCTACTGCTCGTCGTTCAACTTCAAGGGCGCCGACCAGCAGAAGAAGGTTGGCGCGCTGTCAGGCGGTGAACGCAACCGCGTGCATCTTGCCAAGATGCTGAAGTCCGGCGCTAACGTCCTGCTGCTCGACGAGCCGACCAACGACCTCGACGTCGACACGCTGCGCGCGCTCGAAGAGGCGCTGGAGGATTTTGCCGGCTGCGCCGTCATCATCAGCCATGATCGCTGGTTCCTCGACCGCATCGCGACCCACATCCTCGCCTTCGAAGGCGACAGCCACGTCGAATGGTTCGAGGGCAACTTCCAGGACTACGAGAAGGACAAGATGCGCCGTCTCGGCCAGGACAGCATCATTCCGCACCGCGTGAAGTACAAGAAGCTGACTCGGTGATTTCAGCATGATGCGGCGGACGTTCATCGCTGCGGTGATTGTGCTCACCTGCGGCTTGTCGTCCGCCCACGCCGCCGACGCCGCCTTCACCCAGTTCATCGCTTCGCTGTGGCCGGAGGCGCAGGCGGTCGGCGTGTCGCGCGCGACGTTCGACGAACAGACGCGCGGGCTCGAGCCCGACTACAAGCTGCCTGATCTGATCCTGCCGGGACGGCCCGCGACCGGCGCTCCGTCCCAGGCCGAGTTCGTGCAGGTGCCGGCTGATTACATCAAGGAAGCCTCGATCGCGCGGCTTGCCGGCGAGGGTCAGCGGCTGCTGCAGAAATATCGTGACGCGTTGACCCAGATCGAGAAGAGCTCGGGCGTTCCCGCCACCGTCATGCTCGCGATCTGGGGACGTGAGACCGACTATGGCCGCTACACGCTGCCTTATGACCTGGTGCGCGTGCTTGCGACCCAAGCCTATGTCGGCCGGCGCAAGGACACGTACCGCAACGAGTTCGTCCTTGCGCTGAAGATTCTCGGCGAGGGCGTGGTGGCGCGCAAGGACATGCGCGCGTCCTGGGCGGGCGCCACCGGCCTCACGCAGTTCCTGCCATCCGAATACTACAAGCACGGCGTCGATTTCGACGGCGACGGCCGCATCGACATCTGGCATTCGGTGCCGGACGCACTGGCCTCCGCCGCGCAGCAGCTCGTCAACAAGGGCTGGCAGAGCGGCGTACGCTGGGCCTATGAGGTGCAGGCGCCAGCCAAGGTCGATTGCACGAGCGGCGTGCCGGAGGTGACGAAGCCGATCAGCCAGTGGCTGCGCGAGGGCTTTGTGCCGGTGCGCGGGCAAAAGTTGAATGCGGCTGAACTCGCGCAGCCGGCATCGCTGCTCCAGCCCGAAGGCATTTATGGCCCCTCGTTCCTGACGACGAAAAACTACTTCGTCATCAAGGAATATAATTTCTCCGATCTCTACGTGCTGTTCGTCGGCCATCTCAGCGATCGCATGACGAGCCCGCTGTCGTTCGCGACACCCTGGTCAGCCTCGAAGCAACTACGAACGAAGGACGTCGAGGCGATGCAGCGCGGGCTGACGCGGATCGGGCTCTACAAGGACAAGCTCGACGGCAAGGCCGGCATGCTGACGCGCGCGGCGCTCGGCGCCTATCAGAAGTCGGCGGGACTGAAGGTCGATTGCTGGCCGAGCGAAGAGGTGCTGCGCTCGATCCAGGCGGCGCGTTAGCGAGCACGAAAGAAAAAAGCCCGGCCGATGATCTCGGCCGGGCTTCGATCGCGGCGCGAGGTGCGCCCGTCGATCAACTCAGTAGCAGACGCGGACCGGGCGAACGACCCAGCCGTAACCGTCCCAGTAACGCTGGCGCTGCCAGTAGCAGGGCGCAGGCGGCGGGGGCTCGGCCACGTAGACCGGTCCACCATAGGCCGGGCGGCTCGACGCGATGGCGCCGCCGACGATGGCTCCGCCGATCAGGCCGGCTGCGATGCCGGCGCCGACGCCGTCATGGGCCTGAGCGGGCGGAGTGGCGGTCGCCAGCGTACCGGCGATCGTCGCAACCGTGAGGGCGGCAACTAAAGTCTTCTTCATGCTTAGGGCTCTCCTGGGAGAAGGCGCTCGAAAGAGCGCCGGGTTTCAAAGGCTCACGCACACTCTGATGGAATTAGCCGTCCTGCTAGGAAGCGCGCAAATGGTCAATCCACCGTAAACACTCGCGGAGCTGTGACGAGAAAAAGCGGTCTTTTTCGGGCTTTTGGCTGAACGGAGGTCCCGTAAAAAACCGGCCGTTCCGGCACAAATCTGTGGGAAAGCCCTCAGCCGCAGACGCGCACGCGACGCACACGCCAGGCATAACCGTCCCAGAAGCGCTGACGCTGCCAGACGCAGCCGCCGTAATAGTCGTCGGCGGCATAGCCCGGGCCGTAGTAACGGGGCGGAGGCGGATAGCCGGGACCATAATAGTAACCGGGACCGGGTCCGTAATACGGGGATGCCAGCGCGCCCCCGACGATAGCGCCGCCTACGATGCCGGCGGCCACGCCCGCGGCGACACCACGCTGCGCATGGGCCGGCGCAGGCGCAAGCGCCGATGCGGCCAGGGTGGCGGCGGCAGCGAGTGCCAGGAGCGATTTCTTCATGGATTTCACCTTTCACAGCGAGCGCGGACGTGGTTCCCCACCCAAGGTTCCATATTCTGCTTGAATGATCAATGAACGGAAGGTCTGCCGGGGGCGACGAATGCGTGCGGGAGGCGGCTCCCGCGAGGCACGAAACCCGAGAAAGAGCCATGAACAGTTTGATGATGAGCGCCCTGATCGCCATCGGGGCCACCTCGGTCATCTGCTTCGTCCTGATGACTCATGTGCAGGACCGCAGCCGGCGGCGCTCGCGCGCGGCTGCCGGTGCCAATGGCGGCGACAGCTATTCTGGAAACACTGACGGCTTTGCGCTGGGGAGCTGGTTTTTCAGCGACAATTCATCGTCGTCGGTCGATAGTTCCGGCAATCCGATCGGCAGCGGCTCTTGCAGTTCCAGTGACAGCATCAGTAGTGACAGCAGCGGCGGCGGTGGCGGTGATTGCGGCGGTGGCGGGGACAGCGGTGGTGGCGGCGGCGATTAGGCCCCAATTCGGTTGCAACCTTGATCCAGCGCAAGTTGTCTTTTTAGACCCGTTCTAGGCTGAATCGCGGCTCAGTTTGGAATAGCTTCAAATACCGGTTTTTCCTTTTGCATCCGGCCGAGCCTTTAAATATCGATGATGGTGCATCACCGAAGGGCCTGCCGCTTTCCATGATCGTCTGTTCCTGTAACGTGCTGAGCGATGACGACATCCGCGCCGCCGTCGCCGATTCCGACGACGCCGTGCGACATGCCAAGCAGGTCTATGGCTGCCTCGGTTGTAGCGCCGAATGCGGACGCTGCGCGCGGACCATCAAGACCATCATCGATGAAGCTCTCGGCCCGTGCGCCACGTCCTGCTGTGCCGGTTGCCCGCACAGCCACCAGGTCGCTGCCAACGACGAGATCGTCGAGCCCGCCTCGTTCGCACTCGCGGCCTGCTGACTTCTCTTTCTTCAATCGGCTGAGCTTATCCCCGGGTGCGACCCTGCGATGGGTTGCTCCCGTTCCAAACTTGTTTTAGAAGCGTTCTAAATTCGGTTTATTACCGATGAGGCCGCAAGAGCTGGAGTGAATCATGCAGGGCGACGCGAAAGTTATCGAATATCTCAACAAGGCACTGCGTCACGAGCTCACCGCGATCAATCAATACTGGTTGCACTACCGCTTCCTCGACAATTGGGGCTTGCGCGACATGGCCAAGGTCTGGCGCAAGGAATCCATCGAGGAGATGGAGCACGCCGACAAGCTCACCGAGCGCATCCTGTTCTTCGACGGCTTCCCGAACATGCAGGTGCTCGATCCCCTGCGCATCGGCCAGAACGTCAAGGAGATCATCGATTGCGATCTCGCTGCCGAGATCAGCGCGCGTGCGCTCTACCAGGAAGCGGCCACCTACTGTCACAGCGTGAAGGACTACGTCACGCGCGACCTGTTCGAGAAGCTGATGAGCGACGAGGAGCATCACATCGATTTCCTCGAGACCCAGCTCGACCTGATCGGCCGCATTGGTCTCGAGCTCTACACCCAGAAGCACGTCGGCGGACTCGAGGGCGAGGGGCATTAAGCTCCGACGCTAGCCGCAAACTCCCCATGTCGTCCCGGCGAAAGCCGGGACCCATCACCCCAGGGAGAAGTTGTGGTGCAGAGCCGGTAACCACGAGTCTTCGCCAAACTACTCCCTGCGGCTATCACGACGAGCGAAACGCGCGGGGGTCCCGGATCTGCGCTTCGCTTGTCCGGGACGACACTGTGCTCGTTGCGCCGGCCTACAACTGCGTCTTGTAGCGCGCTTCCACCACGTCCTGGCTCTCCGGTTCGCCCAAGCCCGTCTGGTCGTGAATGACCTGGACGATGCTCGGCATCACCGCGCGCTCAACCTTCGCCTCCGGCGACCACAGCTTTGAGCGCATCAAGGCTTTGCCGCAGTGGAAATAGACCTCGCTCACCGCGACGCTCAGCACCGCGCGCGGCGGCTTGCCGAACTCGACCATCGAGGCGAGCAGCTCCGGAGCGGCGGACAGCGTGCCGCGACCGCCGACGCGCAGCGTCTCGTCGATACCTGGCACGAAGAACAACAGATGCACGAAGCCCGAGCCTTCGACGACGTTCCTTAAACTGTCGATCCGGTTGTTGCCGGAGCGATCAGGCATCAGCAACTCATTGGGGCCGGCGACGTGGACGAAGCCGGCACCACCACCGCGCGGCGAGGCATCGACGCTGCCATCAGTGCCCGACGTCGCCAGCACGCAGAACGGCGACATCTCGATGAACTTCCTGGCATGCACGTCGATCGCGGGCCGCGCTTTCGCGATCACGCGCGGGCTCGGCTTCGCATAGATGGTGGAGGTCTTCAGCGCAAAGATCGGTCAACGGCGGGCCTCCGCTTGAGCTGGCGCGTCAAACTACCTGATAGGGCCGCTCGCAGCCAACGAAATCCGGCTTTGGCCCGCGAAATCAGTGCCTCGCCTTGTCATGCAGTGCGAGTAGCGATTTGGGCGCGACGTTGCGCCAGGCCATCGTGAGTGCGCTTCGCAACGTCACCTGATCAGCTTTCGCCAGCCTCACATTGGTGCTGCCCGTCTTGCCCCACGCGCCGGGCACCGGACGAAACATCTCCGGTTCGGCGGCGACCAGCATCGTCTGCTGCTCCGGGGTGAGCTTGACCATGCCCCATTCGTCATCGGGATAGCCGAGCGTTGCGAAGACGCGCTTGCCGACGCGAAAATCGGCATGTCCGTGATGCTCACCCTCGACGGCGCCGGGCAACGCGAGCGCAGTCCGGCGAAAGCGAGCGGTCGACATCGGATCCTGTTGCTGGTGTCACATCGTCCGCTGCGGTGCCGTCTGCAGCAATTGCCGGAGCTGCTCAGTGTAGAATTTTGCGTTGCCGGTGGTGCCGTGGCCGCGCGTCTCCGTGCTCGCGGGGATCAGATACAGGCGGCCGTTCTTGACCCGCTTCATCGCCGCTTCCGTAACGCCCGTCTCCGGCGGATTGCGCTCGTCGTCGGCAGCGTTGATCAACAGCAGCGGTGCTTCGATGCGCTCCAGCCGCTCTGAGGCATTGTAGTCGTGCGAGGACTCCCACTGATAGACGAAGTCATTGGCATCCGCGGTGATTGGTGCAGCGAGTCGTTCGTCGACCATCTTGTCGGCCTTGGCCGCCGTCGGCGCCTGCGCCTGATAGGCGAGCGTCCCGCCGATGCTGGCGATGCCATAGGCGACGATGGCGTATTTCATCATGCGCGGTTGGCTCGTGTAGTTGCCGCCATTGTAGTCGGGATCGCTGCGGATGGTGTCGAGCATGATCCGCCGCATCATCCAGTTGCGCGAGGCCATCTCGGTCGGCTGCGAGGCCATCGGCGCCAGCGCATCCATGCTTTGCGGATATTTCTCGCCCCACAGCCAGGTCTGCATGCCGCCCATGGAGTTGCCCATCACGAGGCGCAAGTGCTTGACGCCGAGCCCCTCCGTCACGAGTCGGTACTGCGCCTCGACCATGTCGTCGTAATCGTACTTCGGAAAGCTCGTCTTCATTCCGTCTGACGGTTTTGACGATTTGCCGTGGCCGACCGCATCGGGAATGATGATGTAGTATTTGGACGCATCGAGCGGCTGTCCGGTGCCGAACAATTCGCCCGCGAAAGCCGGCGTCAGCATGCCCGCGGCGGATTGGCCAGTGCCGTGCAGCACCAGCACCGGCTGACCGGTCGGCTCGCCGATCGTGGTGTAGTGCAGCTTCAGCTCCGCCATGGTCTCGCCGGTGTGGAACTTGAAGTCCCTGGCGATCCACTCGCCTTGTTTCGGAGCTGGATAATCAGCCGCCATCGCCGGTATCGAGATGGATAGCAAAACGGCGGCAAGCATCGCGCCCGAAATCTTCATGTGTTTCTCCCCGCTGCGGCCGCTTTCATCCGGGCCGCTTCGCGGGCGATCTTATCAGCGTCACCTCGAGGATCGAGAGCGGATACTCCGCCGTCCGCCAGAACATTTTTGCAATGGTGCATCGCGCAAGCGGAATATTTCGGCGGCCGGCCAACGGGCCCATCAGCTCATTCGTGCTTGAGAAAGCCGAGCGCGTACCAGCCCCAATAAACCCTGTGGTGCTGGATCAGGCCCTTATCGATCTCCATGATCTCGACCAGCTCCATCTGGTCGCCGTCGGGAGAGACGCGTGGATATTCCCAGGTGACGATGCGGCCGTCCGTGAAGAAGCCCTGCTTGAAGCGCTTGCGCTGAGGCGGATTGGTCTGGAAGACGCGCGCAATGAAGCTGCGCAAATTGTCCTTGCCTTTGACGATTCCACTTGGAGTCTTCAGGAGGCGTTGGACCAGCGGGCTTTCGATGGATGCATCATCTGCATAGAGTGCGAGCGCTGCCTCGAGGTCCTTGTTGCCGAGGGCTTCGTCCCACAGCCTGCAGATGCGTTCGGCGTCGCCTTTGTGTGCTTCGTTGATCACGGTGCAATCCTCGCGATTCAGGGATATTTCCCAGGGATCGCAGAGCTGCGCCGCCAAAGTTTCACGGAATTCTGAAATGACCGCGCTTTGGATGATTGCGATGACGTGGGAGCGTGCCCAGATCAGGGGCGGGAGTTTTTGATGGCGGTGGCACGACGGTCGGTGCAATCGGGATTTTCGCGGCTCACCGAGGCTTTGAGCGATCCGGCGCGCGAGGCCATGGTAAGTGCGCTATTCGGCGGCAAGGCTTTGCCTGCCGGCGAGCTGGCATCGCTTGCCGGCGTGTCGCCACAGAGTGCCAGCGCGCATTTGCAGAAGCTGACGGACGCGCGCCTGCTCACGGTGTGGCAGCAGGGCCGTTTCCGGTACTATCGGATCGCCGACGATGAGGTCGCGGGCCTGATCGAGAACCTCGTCAATCTTGCTGCCAGGGCTGATCATGTCGAGCGAACGCGACGCGTGCCGACGCCGTTCCGGCAGTCGCGGACCTGTTATTGCCATCTCGCCGGCCAGCTCGGCGTGGCGCTGCTGGACGGTTTGGTGTGTCGCGAACTGATCACGCTGCGCGGCCGGGACGGCTCTCTCACTGGGCAGGGCTTGGCCTGGTGTCGCACCGAGAAGATCGACTTCAAGCCGGGCCGGGATCCTCACATGCGCCTCTGCAACGATTGGACCGAGCGTGTTCCACATTTGGCGGGCCCGTTTGCCAACGCGCTGCTGAAGCGGCTGGTCGAAACGCACGCGCTCGCGCCGCATCGCATTCCACGCGCGCTTCGTCTCACGCCGAAGGGGCGCGCCTTCTTCGAGCGGCTTGGCGTCCCCGTTCCGTTCTGACCTGCCGATGACATCGGCGGACCCGGCATGTAGCATTGGGCTGCCGCCGATCGTCCTCGAACAGGAGCGCCTTTCAGGAGGAACTTATGTGCCGCAACATCAAGACGCTGTTCAATTTCGAGCCGCCGGCGACAGAGGACGAGATCCAGGCCAGCGCGCTGCAATTCGTGCGAAAACTGTCCGGCTTCAACAAGCCGTCGCAGGCCAATGAGGCGGCGTTCGATCGCGCGGTGACGGAGGTGTCCGAGGCCGCGCGGCGGCTCCTGACATCGCTGCATACGCATGCGCCGGCGCGGGATCGTTCGGCGGAGGCCGAGAAGGCGAAGGAGCGCTCGCGGCTGCGCTTTGGCTAAGGGCTTTGCGTGATCTGGCTCACGGTCCCTTGTGACGCGGGTTGCGATGATGATCGCCGGGGTTTTTTCGAGCGAACCCGGAGCACGACCATGAGCCGCCCCCTGATCTCTTTGAAAGCCGGTGCCGTCATCTTCACGGTGCTGTGGACCGCCTGGATGATGTGGTGGAGCGGTTCCTATAGCAGTGCCAACCTCGTCATCCTGGCGGTCTGTGGCGCGGCGGTCGGCTACGTCTGGTACCGCGCCATGCGCTGGCAGTTCGAGCGCATGGGTATGCTGCCGCACAAGGATGATCGTTCCGCGCTGTAGGCGCGGGCCGCGCCTATTTGTCCTTGTTGCCGTGCTTCTTCTTTTTCTTCTTTTTCCTGTGGCCGTCCTCGTCCGTCTCCTCGCTCGCGTCGTCAACGAAGATATCGGCATTGCCATCGTCCTGGACGGCGGCTTCCAGCGCCTCGCGCTCGGCGGCTTCGCGCTCGCGCTGGCGCCGCCGCTCGTCCCAGGCATCAAAGAGCTGCTCCAGCCATGGCAGCACTTGCTCAATCGAGGGCAACTGACCGGGCGGACCGGGTTCGCCGCGCGGGCCTTGCGGGCCGGCCGGTCCCTGCGGTCCGGCTGCTCCTTGCGCGCCGACGGGGCCTCGCGAACCGGCTTCGCCTGGCTTGCCTTGCGCACCCGGCTTGCCCTGCGGTCCGGCCTTTCCGACCGGTCCGGGCTTGCCCTGCGGCCCCGGCTTGCCGCGCTGACCGTCCGGGCCGCGCCGTCCGGGATGTCCCTGCGGGCCCGCCCGTCCCGGCTCGCCCTGCCGTCCACGCGGACCCTGAAGTCCCTGTCGCCCTTGCCGCCCCTGATCGTCTGCCACGCCGCTACTCCTGATCGAGAAGCCCGTTAATTAGCGGCGTTTCACGACAGCAGCAATTGTGCGGGCCGGGTTGCCGTGCTTGATCAACATCAATCGGCGGCGCGGCAAGCCATGGCATTGGATCGCTTGTGCGCGAGATTACCCCCCAAGCAGAGCCGTCGATGACCGCGGCATGGAAGATCCTCTTGCTGTTCATGCTGGTTTTCGCGATCGCCGCCGGGCTCGAGCACGTCCTCGTGCCGGACATCGTCCCGATCGCCTTTGCCGAAGAGCCGCAGCCGTCATGGATGGTCATGACCGCCTTCCTGCTGCGCGCGGTCGAGCTGACCGCGGCTATCGTCGCGGCGCTGTCGTTCTCGATCGCGCTTGGCGTGACGCTCAGGGGATGGTGGCGCCGCCGCGCCGCGTCCTAATCGTGATAGGCGGGCACGTCGATGCCTTCGGCCGCGTAGATCCGGATTTTGTTGCGAAGTGTGCGAACGGAAAGGCCGAGCACGCGCGCGGCGCGCGTGCGGTTGCCGTCGCAGCGGGCGAGCGTCTGGAGCACGAGCTCGCGCTCGATCTCGCCGACAGTCGCGCCGATCAGAAGTGGAACGATTTCATTGGGGGTAAGAAGCTGCGTAGGCGACGCGGACGCAGCAGAGTGAACAATGGTCATTAACGCACCTCCCGACCAACGCCCGCTTCCGTCTATGGAAGCGGATCGAGAACAAACGACCCCAAGCCGTAATTCTACGGTGGGCGGGTTTGGTTAACGGATGGTTAACAACGACGGAA
Organism: Bradyrhizobium sp. UFLA05-108; assembly: GCF_059803455.1. Classification (NCBI taxonomy): domain Bacteria; kingdom Pseudomonadati; phylum Pseudomonadota; class Alphaproteobacteria; order Hyphomicrobiales; family Nitrobacteraceae; genus Bradyrhizobium; species Bradyrhizobium sp. UFLA05-108. The sequence continues at coordinate 59,961 of NZ_JBANAZ010000031.1, forward strand.
TGCACCAGATGACCTTGGGATAACCGCAAAGCGGCCGCCATTGGCACAAGCTGCGTAGTGATGTGAATAAGTCGTCGCTGCCTCTGGAATACAGGATCCCCGGTCCCTCGCGGGGGTGACACCGGGCAAGAACGCTGTGCCCGATCACAACGTCCTGCAGCCGCCGTCCAGCATCATGATCGAGCCGGTGACGCAGCTTCCTCGACTCTTTTTTCTGGCGTTGACGACAAGCTGATTCAAAGCCGAACCAATCGAAACGCCAAGCCACTTCTGCGCGTTGCTGTCATCCCGTTTTGGATGCCGCGCAATTTGGACGAAGCGCATGGACCCGCATATCAGACATTGGAAGCTCGCGATCGAGCGCTGCATGTCGGCGCCCGAGCCCGATTACGGCAAGACGGCCGAGATCGTCGCGGAAATCGCAGGCGCGAGCCGCGATGAGACGCTGCGGCAGGCGGCAACCCAGGTGCTGGCGAGCCTGCGCCACGCCGCGGCCAAGTCGGCGCCGCGCAGCGTCCGGGAGATCGCCCGGCAGCGGATCGGCATGGTTCAGGACGCCCTGCACGTCGCGACCGCACCAAAATTCGGCAAGCGTGGCCGCGACACGACGGTCAGGCCTCATTGAGGAGCCGGTGCAGGCAGAAATTCGCGCCGGATTCGTGTCGAAGTTTCGCGAAAGGCTAACCCGAAATTAAGACGTCGGAAACGCCGCGCTTGGCATACTCGCTTTCGTTGCTAAGTGTTGCGCGCATGATGGACCGGATTGAATCCTGGAAGCTGGCCCTCGAACGCTTGCGGACCGCCCACACCCTCGACTGGGACGAGGCGGGCCGGCTTGCGGCCGAGATCGCGCGTGCGAGCACCGACACGACGCTGCGCCAGGCCGCCGAGCAGGCGATCCCGATCCTGCGCCAGGCCGCCCATGACGGGCAGGCCCACGACATCACGGTGGCGGCGCAGCGCCGCCTCAGTGTCGTGCTCGAGGTCATCCACGGCCTGACCGCGCCGCGCTTCGGCCGCCGCAGTGCAATGCCAAAGAAGCTGACTAACGAGGAACGCGCGCGCCGCACGCTAGGCCTGCCGCTTGCGGTGCAGCTCACCTGCGACGACATCCACCAGGCCTATCGCCGTCTCGCCAAGACTATGCATCCCGACCGCGGCGGCAGCGAGCAGGCCTTCCTCGACCTCGCCGCCGCGCGGGACGTTTTGATCCATCCCGGCGCAAACAAGGACGCGTGAGGCGTCAGCTTCTGTTCACGCAGCTCGGATAGGGCGCCTTCTCGCCCGCGACGATCGGGCAGAGGTCGATCGGGCGCAGCTGGCGCAGGCGCGCGGGCCATTTCTCGTCATCGAGCGGCGGCTTGCCGGCGGCGGGTCCCCGCTCGGCCCATTGGATCGTGTAGTAATCGGCGTCGCCCTTCAGCGCGATCAGCAGCGCGGTTTCGCTGTGGCGCTCAGGGCCGGTGTCGACGCTGCCGCAGCCGATCACGGCGATGAAGGCATCGGAGTCGCCGAACCTGGTGGTGCCGAGCGCCTTCGCGGCAAAACTCTCGGGGCAGGCTGATTTGAAGCCGCCGGCGATGTTGCCGGCGAATTTCTCCGGCGTGAGCGACGGATTGCCTGCGACGCCTTTCTCGCCGGCGACCGTGATCATCTGCGTCCAGGCCTGCGCGCTCTCGCCCTTGAGCACGGCCTCGCGGATGTAGTGGCCGCCCCTGGTGTTCTCGAACACCGCGGCAAAATTCGACGGCATCGCAAAGCTGACGAGCTGGCTGAAGATCGGCGAGATCACGCGGAAGGATTGCGGGGCCTGCGCTTGCGCCGGCATCGTCAACCCCACGAGCGAAAGGCCGAGAACCGCGGCCTTCGTCATTGTCGCGCGCATCAAACTGTCTGCCTTGTCAAAATGCAGAGGGCAAGGACGCGGCTTGCGCCCTTGCCCGCTACTAAGGGTTCGCCGATCGACGATGGCTTTTAGAGGGTGCAGTGACCCTTCTTCAGCGCATGCTCCTTCAGGGCGAGCGCGTCGACGAAGGTCGGAACGGAGCCGCTGACGCGGTGATAGTCGGACGGCCACGGCGTGGTCGGAAGGCTCTCGTCCCAGATCTGGCAAATGCCGGTGTTCTGCCAGCGGATCAGGTGATAGCCGGCGGCTTCAGCAGGGCTGGTGGCAACGAAGGCAGCAGCAACGCCGACAGCGGCACACAGCATGGAAAAACGACGCATGATAGCTCCTCAAATGAACGATGTGATGCTCCTCCCGACAATGTCTGGGGAGGCGTGGCGCGAGCCGTTTGGAGAATGCGGCCCGGACACCAGTTGAGTAGTTCCCTGGGCGCAACAGGTTCAAAGCAGGGGCGGTGGAAATCGCAGGAATTCGGCTTGAAACGAGGGGCATCGAGGCCGCCAACGAAAAGGCGGATGACGCTGTCCGCGCATCCGCCTCGCAAAATCGTTGCTCTTTGCTTTCCGCTTACAGCGTGCAGCGGCGCTCGCCCCGCAGCTTCAGCTGCACGTCATTGGCGGCGGTGAACGTCGGGAACGACTTGCTGACCACCTTGTAGGTCGATGGCCACTCCGTCGGCTTGTAACGCAGGTCCTCGTTCCAGATCTGGCAGATGCCGGTGTTGTCCCAGCGGATCACGTAATAACCGACCTTTGCCGACGCCGGCACGGCAAAGACCGATGAGGCGATGCCAGCGACGGCACAAACACTAAGAACGCGACGCATTGAAATATCCCCTTGCTGATGCGTGAAGTCCGCGAAACTCGTGCGGCAAAAGCAGGCCCGTTGCAAGCCGATGCCGCCGTGATTCACGCATATGTCAGTTGCGAAGAGTGAGGACCAGAGATCGTGCCGGGATCTCAGGTCATGCCGTGGAAACATATCGTTGCAACAATCCCGTCATTGCGAGCCACCGGGTCCGCGCAAAGCGCGGCCCGATGACAGGCTCCGCGAAGTGCTCCTCGCAATGACGATGTGGAGGCGCTGGTGCGCTGCTGCTTGCGACCGGCATCCGCCGCTCACTTCGCCAGCGACGCCACCGCCTCGATCTCGATCAGCATCCTCGGATCAGGGAGCGCGTGCACCACGCACGTGGTGCGCGCCGGATAGGGCGGCGGTCCGAGCGCGCCGGCATAGAGCGCGTTCATCGCTGCGACATCGGAGGCGCGGGTCAGCAGCACGTTGACCTTGGCGAGATCGTGCGTCGAGCTGCCGGCCTCCGTCAGCACCCGCTTGATGTTGATGACGACGTTGGCGAACTGCGCCTCGAAGCCTTCAGGCAGCGCGCCGTGGGCATCGAAGCCGGGAATGCCCGAGATGAACAGCAGATCGCCGACGCGGGTGGCAAAGGACAGCGGCGGCGCCTTGACGTGCGGCGGCGGTGCGAAATGCTGGATCGGCATGGGGACCTCCGAGCCCGAATAATGGATGGTGCAGCCTAACTGCATGTGAGCGACTTGCAATGACATCCCTCCATGGTCGGAAGGCCGCCTCGGCCCCCGCCGACAAAAATGTCGAAAACAACCCCATGCAAAGTAGAAATCGGCGGAAAGATGATATTCGGGAAGGCCGAAAAGACGGTTGACACGTCGGGCAAATCACCAGCACAATTCCATGCTGTACCCACCCGCGGGCAGGGTGCCGCGTGCAAGACACGTGAGCTTGCACTGAAGCTTCCACAACGTCATGGCCGGGCTTGCCCCGCCCATCCACGCATCGCCTACTGCACGAAGAATGTGGATGCCCGGGACAAGCCCGGGCATAACGAGCTCAAGTTGAGGCTCATATGCGATCGCGCCGCCTGCGGAGCCCCGAACTGGAGAGGGAGCATGTGGAGCAAGCGGGGAGGGGCGTGCGCGCGGTGCCTCCTGCTGTCGCCTGCCGAACATTTTGCCGCCGCGATCGATCGGGTAAATTCGCGCGTCCTGATTCGCTTTCCGTTGCCAAACATTTTTCGGAGCCGCTCATGAAGTTCTCATCCACCCTCCGCGCCGCGCTGGTCGCCATCGCCGCTTTCGCGGGCCTCTCCACCGCCGCGCAGGCCGACAGCGGCTTCGTGACGCTGACGATCTACAAGGCGGGCTGGATCATCGGCGGCTCGGGCGGGTCGGGCGTCCTGAACTTCCGCGGCCGCTCCTATCCGCTCTCGACCGGCGGCCTCGACTACGGCCTTGTGTTCGGCGGCTCCAGGACCGTGCTGCGCGGCCGCGTCTCCAACATCTTCCGTCCCTCGGATGTCGCCGGCGTCTACGGCGCCGCCGGTGCCGGCCTTGCGGTGGGTGCCGGCGCTAGGGCCATCGTGCTCACCAACCAGAAGGGCGCGGTGCTTGAGCTCTCCGGCACGCAAGTCGGCCTGATGGCGAACGCGGACCTCAGCGGTCTTGCGATCACGATGCGGTAGGGGGCTGGGTTGTAGGGCGGGCAAAGGCGCGAAGCGCCGTGCCCACCATCTTTCCTTGACCGAGGCAGAAGTGGTGGGCACGCTTCCGCCTTCGCTCTTCGAGCTACGGCGGACAAGTCGCTTTGCCCGCCTACGAACTGACCGCCGCATGAATCCGCTCGCAATGCGTGACGAGATTCTCGTGCGCATCGACGAAGGCCTTCAGCGGCGTCGGGATCGGGAAGAAGTGGATGTTGGCGAGAAAGCCATAGATGCCGGCATCGACGCTGGTCGGCGCCGCCCCGTGCACGAAACCCTGCGCTGGCACGATCTCGGCCAACACCTCAAGATCCGCGAGCCCGCGCGCATAGGCCTGCTCCGGCGTGTAGCGGCCGATCCCCTGATAATAATAGCGCTGCGCGTTGTAGGCCTTCGCCTTCTCCAGCCCCTCGGCATTCACTTTCGGATGCTGCACCATGAATGCATCGCAAAACGCCTGGACGTAGCGCTCGTCCTTCCAGCGCGAATAGGACATCACCCAGTAGAGATCATCCAACATGCGCGTGACGAGGAGATTGGTCCGGCGCTGCTCCGGTGACAGGCCGGCGTCGATGGTCAGGCGATATTTCCCGATTGCGTGCGAGATGATGGTCTCGCTGTCGCCGATCGTCTCGCCGTCATCGACGACATAGGGCAACTGCCCGCGTGGCGCGGCGGACGCATCGAATACGTGCTCGTGCACGAACGGCACGCCGGCTAGCTTCAGGAAGGCGTAGACCTTGAGGCCGTAGCCGTTGTTGTCGGCGACACCGAACAGTTCGGGGTAGGAATAGAGGGTCAGCATGGGTGGCGCTCCCCATTGTTCTACGGAAGCAGCATGCAAGGGCTTTGCGGCGGAAGCAATGGGGGGCGTCCGGCGTGGGGGTCCGTCATGGTTTCAGAACCTCATGGTGAGGAGGCGCGTAGCGCCGTCTCGAACCATGAAGGCCACGCTATCGCCCGTGGCCATCCTTCGAGACGACCGCTTCGCGGTCTCCTCAGGATGAGGTCGGAGCGTGGAGCGCAGCGACCCACGCCGCAAGCTCGCGCCAGGGCTGCAACGTCCAACTACCGGACGCAGCGCCGGACGGAGAGGCGAGCACGAACACGTCGGGAAATTGCCCGGCAGCCTGCTGCCTCCCAGCGAAATCATTGCGGACGGCTTTCCGTAGAACAAGCTCGCAGCCTTCTTGCTGGTGAAGGCAATCGTCTTCGGACGATACCGCTCCATCTTGATCCGAAACCCCGCCACGTCGATCGAGGCTGCCGGGATCTGGTGATCCATTCCCGCACCCGACTTGGAGAGATCGGTGAAGCCGATCCCGAGCGCGAGCAGTGCGGCGAACTCGCTGGGTTGATAGAGCCGTGGTGTAATGCCGGTCTCGTGGAGGGTGCGCCAGAAGCGGTTGCCGGGATGGGCGTAATAGTGCCCGAGGCTGGCTGAGCGCGTGCTGGCGGCGGTGCCGACGAAGACGAGGCGGAGGTTGGGGCGGAACTGATCGGGGAGGCGGTCGGAGTTGCTGTCGGGCATCTCAGTCGGGTCAATGAGTTGGTTCAATTGCACCGCATATGGCGCGGTGCAGGGGCCATTGCGCATTGCATTTTGCCGAATAGAATCACATCAGCATCGCTCCGTGAGAGGTTCAAGATGGCCATCAATAACGACAAGATCGACGGCGCGGCGTTGGCGTTGCTTTATTTGACTCTGCACGATGACTATCGTGCATGGAAGGGCATGGATTGGGACGTGCTCGGCCGCCTGCATGACAGGGGGATGATCCTCGACCCCGTCGGCAAGGTAAAGTCTGTCGTGTTCACGGACGAGGGACGCGAACGGGCGAAAGCGCTGTTCAACGAACTGTTCGACGAATAAGAGCTTGCGATGATCCGCGAAGAATTGGTGGCCGCCTATGCGGCACCTGGCCGCCACTATCATAACCTCGCGCATATCGAGGACTGTCTTGCAGCGCTCGCAGGGGTGGACGGTCTGTCTGCGGCCGAGCGCGAGATTTTGTCCGAAGCGATCTGGTGGCACGACGTTGTCTACGATCCGACCCGGTCGGATAACGAAGAGCTCAGCGCGCAACTGGCCGAAGGGCACGTCGGCGCCGATATCAGCCACGAGGTCGGCCGCTTGATCCGCCTGACGAAAACGCACGAGGTCGAGGCGGATGATCGCCTTGGAGCGATCCTGATCTCGATCGACCTCAGCATCCTCGGTGCAGAACCTGCGCGCTACGACGCCTATGCCGCCGCCATCCGGCAGGAGTTCATCCATGTCAGCGATCCCGACTATCGCGCCGGCCGCGCCAGGGTGCTTAGCCAGTTCGCCGCCCGCCCCGTTATCTATCCCGATGCAGGCTTCGCCGCGATATATGATCGCCGCGCCCGCGACAATCTCGCGCGTGAATTGGCTTCCTTGAGCTGAGGCTGCGCTCGCTGTCGCTTGGGTGCTTCTCTGCGGGCGTCAAATAGAAAGCCGGGCTTTCGCCCGGCTTCTTCACTGTCGAAGGTTGCCCGGGGCAAGCCCGGATAGGGAGTGGAGCGCATCACAACGCCCGGTTACTCTCCTTCACCTTCTCCGCATCCAGATACACGTTGCTCCCCATCTCCTTGAACTTCTCGCTCATCTTGGCCATGCCGTCTTCGATGGTACCGGCCACGGACATCCCCACGCTGTTCGGATCGTTCAACGTCGCCGCGTAATCCCGCACGTCCTGCGTGATCTTCATCGAGCAGAACTTTGGGCCGCACATCGAGCAGAAGTGCGCGACCTTGTGGGCTTCCTTCGGCAGGGTCTCGTCGTGGAAGCTTTTTGCGGTGTCGGGGTCGAGGCCGAGGTTGAACTGATCGGTCCAGCGGAATTCGAAACGGGCGCGCGAGAGCGCGTCGTCGCGAAGCTGGGCGGCCGGGTGGCCCTTGGCGAGATCAGAGGCGTGCGCGGCGATCTTGTAGGTGATGACGCCGGTCTTGACGTCGTTGCGGTCGGGCAGGCCGAGATGCTCCTTCGGCGTGACGTAGCAGAGCATGGCGCAGCCGAACCAGCCGATCATGGCGGCACCGATGCCTGACGTGATGTGGTCATAGCCCGGCGCGATGTCGGTGGTCAGCGGTCCAAGCGTGTAGAACGGCGCCTCGCCGCACTCCTTGAGCTGCTTGTCCATGTTGATCTTGATCTTGTGCATCGGCACGTGGCCGGGGCCTTCGATCATGACCTGGCAGCCCTTGTCCCACGCGATTTTTGTCAGTTCGCCGAGCGTTTCCAGTTCGGCAAATTGCGCGCGGTCGTTCGCGTCGGCGATCGAGCCCGGACGCAATCCATCGCCCAACGAGAAGGAGACATCATATTTGCGCATCAAGTCGCAAATTTCGTCGAAGTGGGTGTAAAGAAAACTCTCCTTGTGATGCGCCAGGCACCACTTCGCCATGATCGAGCCGCCGCGCGACACGATGCCGGTGACGCGGTTGGCGGTGAGGTGGATGTATTGCAGGCGCACGCCGGCGTGGATCGTGAAGTAGTCGACGCCTTGCTCGCACTGCTCGATCAGCGTGTCCTTGTAGAGCTCCCAGGTGAGCTGCACCGGATCGCCGTTGCACTTCTCCAGCGCCTGGTAGATCGGCACAGTGCCGATCGGCACCGGCGAGTTGCGCAGGATCCATTCGCGCGTGGTGTGAATGTTGCGGCCCGTCGAGAGGTCCATCACGGTGTCGGCGCCCCAGCGGATCGCCCACACCATCTTCTCGACCTCCTCCTCGACCGACGAGGTCACGGCCGAGTTGCCGATATTGGCGTTGATCTTGGTGAGGAAGTTGCGGCCGATGATCATCGGCTCGAGCTCACTGTGATTGATGTTGCTCGGGATGATGGCGCGGCCGCGCGCGATCTCTGAACGAACGAACTCCGGCGTGATGAAAGCCGGCACCGCTGCGCCGAAGCTTTCGCCATCGGCCAGCGCTTGCTCGGCGCGCTCGAGCTGCTGCTTGCGGCCGAGGTTTTCGCGTGCGGCAACGTAGATCATCTCCTTGGTGATGATGCCTGCGCGGGCGAATTCGAGCTGCGTGATCTTGTGGCCGTCGAGGCCGCGCAGCGGCTTGTGGTAGGCGGAGAAGGCGCGCGCGGCCTTGTCGGTGGAGACGCCGCCATTGTCCTCCGGCTTGATCGTGCGGCCCTCATATTCCTCGACGCCGCCGCGCTCCAGCACCCAGGCCTTGCGGTTGCGGGCAAGGCCGGCGTTGACATCGATCGTCACGCTCGGATCGGTGTAGGGGCCGGAGGTGTCGTAGACCGGCAGGTTCGGCTCGCCGGCGCCTTCCGAGAGGATGATCTCGCGGAGCGGCACGCGCAGATCGGGCGCGGCTTCCGGGGAGGCGAAGATTTTTCGCGAGGAGGGCAGCGGGCCGGTGGTGACGGCGGGGATGGTCTTGTCGGGGTTGGAGCGGATGTTCATGGGATCCTCCTTACTGATTCGTTGGCATCGCTGCGCGAGAGACAAATACCGCTGTCATCCCCGCCACCGGGTCTCGCCTTCGGCGAGCCCGATGACAGGCTCCAGCGGGGATCGAGTATTCCAGAGGCGGCGATGGGATACGGAGAGGCCGCGGCGTACTGGATCGCCCGATCAAGTCGGGCGATGACGGCGGAGTGTGGGGTGCGAGGGCTCGGAAAGAGGGCATCACGCAGCCTCCTTGCTACTGAGCCCAAGCCATTGTTTGACCCGGGCATCGGGGTCGGCGTTTTGCGTGACATCGCTGACGACGGCAATGGAATCCGCGCCCGCTGCAAAGATCTCCGCGGCATGCTCGAACTTGATGCCGCCGATCGCAACCAGCGGGATGGTGCCGACGCGCTTCTTCCATTCGGTGATCTTTGGAATGCCCTGCGGTTCGAAGCGCATCGATTTCAGCGTGGTGAAGAAGATCGGGCCCAGCGCGACATAGTCGGGCTGCGCGTCAAGCGCCGTCGCAAGCTCCGCATCGTCATGGGTGGAGATGCCGAGCGTCAGGCCGGCATCGCGGATGGCCTTGAGGTCGGCGTCGACCAGGTCCTCCTGGCCGAGATGCAGATGCTTTGCGCCCGCGACGATCGCCGCGCGCCAATAATCGTTCACGACGAGCCTGGCTGGCGTGTCTTTCGTCACCGCGAGCGCATCGCTGACGATCTGGAGCGCTTCGGCGTCGTTGAGATTCTTGGCGCGGAGCTGGATCGTGCCGACGCCGAGCTTGGCCAGGCGCTCGACCCAGGCGAGGCTGTCGACGACGGCGTAGAAGGGATCAGGATACGCGTTGCGATCAGGATACGGCATGCCAGAACGGGGTCCCAACGACAGGGGTTGACGGGGAGGCGAAGTCGCGGGCGTCCATCAGCCCGGCTTCATAAGCGGTGCGGCCGGCCTCGACGCCGAGGCGGAAGCCGTTCGCCATCGCCACGGGATCGGCGGCTTTGGCGATCGCGGTGTTGAGCAGCACGGCGTCATAGCCGAGTTCGAGCGCATGCGCCGCGTGGCTCGGCGCGCCGATGCCGGCATCGACGACCAGCGTGATGTCGGGCAGCCGCTCGCGCAGCAGTTTTAGCGCGTCGCGGTTGGTGATGCCCTTGGCGCTGCCGATTGGCGCTGCCCACGGCATCACCACCTTGCAGCCGGCGTCGACCAGCCGGTTCGCGACGGAGAGATCCTCGGTGCAATAGGGGAAGACTTCAAAGCCGTCCTTGATCAGGATGGCGGCGGCTTCAACCAGGCCGATGACGTCGGGCTGGAGCGTGTCGTTGTCGGCAATCACCTCCAGCTTGATCCAGCTGGTGCCGAACAATTCACGCGCGAGCTTTGCGGTGGTCACTGCCTCGCGCACGCTGCGGCAGCCGGCGGTGTTCGGCAGCACCGTGACGTCGAGCTCGCGGATCAGGTTCCAGAAGGCATCGCCCGTCTTGCCGCCCGCGGCCTCGCGGCGCAACGACACGGTGACGATGTTCGAGCCCGATGCGCGGATCGCCGCCTGCATGATCGCCGGCGAGGGATAGAGCGCGCTGCCGATCAGCAGGCGGGAGGCGAAGGATTTGCCGTAGAAGGTCACCATGTCGAAGGTGTCTCCTCAATTGACGCTGTCGTCCTGGCGAAGGCAGGGACCCATAACCACGGGGCTTTGATGTGACGGTCGGTCGTTCCCCTCATGCAGCTGTCATCCCCGCGAAGGCGGGGATCCAGTATTCCAGAGGCGGCGCGGCTAGAACCGAGAGGCCGCGGCGTACTGGATCGCCCGGTCAAGCCGGGCGATGACAGCGGAGTGTGGGGTGAGTTGGCCATCATCCCATCACCCTCCCTGCCGCGGCGTGATGATCTCGATCTCGTCGCCGTCCCTGAGGCTCGCCTCGGCCCAGCGGCTTTTCGGTACCACGTCGTAATTGAGCGCTATCGCGAAATGCGTGCCCTCGTAGTCGAGCTCGGTGAGCAGCGCGTCGACGCTCACTGAGTTTACCTCGCGTTGCTCGCCGTTGATGATCAAACGCATTGGACGATCACGCGCATTGCATCACCTCATTGTCGATCTGGCCGCGCTCGATGTAGGCGAGCGTCAGCTCGGCGAGTGCCGGCGCGAGCAGGAAGCCATGACGGTAAAGCCCGTTGACGGCGATCCTGTCGCCGCGAACGCCGATGCGCGGCAGATTGTCTGGAAAGGCTGGACGAAGACCGGAGCCGAATTCGACGATGCGGGCTTCGCCGAAAGCGGGATGCACCGCATAGGCCGCGCCGAGCAGCTCCAGCGCCGAGCGGACGCTGACGCCGGTGTCCTCGGCCTCGATCGAGGTCGCGCCGAGCATGAACAGGCCGGCCTCGCGCGGGATCACGTAGAGCGGCCAGCGTGGATGGATCAGCCGGACCGGGCGGGCGAGCTGCACCTCGCTGGTCTCGATCAGGATCATCTCGCCCTTGACGCCGCGCAACTCCGATTGTTCCTCTCGCGCGGCAAGCCCGCGGCAGTCGATCACGATGCCGTCGAGATCCCCGGCGCTGACGTCGCTGGAAAACTTGATGGTGCCGCCGGCGGCGCGGATGCGCTCGTGCAGCTTTGGCAGCACGCGGCGCGGCTCGACATGGCCCTCGGTCGGGAAGAACAGCGCCTCGCGGAAACGTCCCTCAAGTGACGGCTCGAGCGCGGCAAGGCCGGCGGCGTCGAGCCGCTGATGGCCCTCAGTCATCCTCGCAAAGCGCTCGAAGTCGTTGCGCTCGCGCGGGAGCGCCACGACCAGCGAGCCGTTGAACGGGGTATCCGGCAGCTCGCGCCGCCAGATGTCGAGGGAGCGCAGGCCAAGCCGGCTGATGATGGGCTCGGCCACCTCGGCCTCGCAATACGGCGCGAGCATGCCGCCGGCCCAGTGGCTGGTGGCGTCCGTCATGGCCGCGTCACTGCGCTCATGCAGAGTGACGGCGTGGCCAGCCTGCGCGAACAACAGCGCCTGCCAGGCCCCCGCGATGCCTGCGCCGATAATGGAAACCGGTGAATCCGGTCGTTTGGTCGTCTGGTACATCCCTGTCCCTTCGCCGGCATGACCCGGATCAGGTTCAAAGGGTCACCGCGGTCCTGGGTGTTCCCACCCATTTAGCGGTATCTCAGCTCCTCCTCGGAGCACCCCTCGGAACGGCGCTAATGTATGCCAGTGACGCTGTGTGTCAACGTGGTATCCCCAATCGTGCCCCGGACGCAACGCGGCAGCGGTGCGCCGCAGAGCCGGGCCCCACAAGGAGGGAACTGCTGGGTCCCGGCCCTGCGCAGCAGCGTTTCACGCTGCAGCGCGTCCGGGACACGAAAGCTACTTCCGGGCCTGCGCCCTTGCGTTGGCGAGGTTTCGTGCCACACGCTTGTGTGGGGCGGACATGATGGGCTGCGGATTGCCGTTCGGCTCGAGCCAGGCATTGCCGAACGCATCGCCCTGCTGCGCCATCTGCATCCGCTGCTGCTTTGCGGCGTAGTAATAGCCGCCTGCATAATAACGAATAGCTCGGCCGTAATCGCCATTGGCGGCGCGATAAGCGCCGGCGAGATATTTCACGGCATAGGTGAGATTGGTCTCGGGATCGCGCAGGCCGGCAGCATCCCCGGTGTAGCCGACGCCGCGCGCGGTCGCGAGCTTGATCTGCATCAGCCCGATCGTGCCGCCATGGCCGATCAGATGCGGCTGATAGCGGCTTTCACGCACGATGACGCGATGTACCAGCGCCTCCGGCACGCCGTTCGCGCGCGCGTGCGCCGCAACCATCTCGGCATATTCCGCTTCGCCCGCGACTGCAGCGTGAGGCAATGACAGTCCAGCCGCGATTGCGGCGGCAACGATTAAAGTTTTCATCGAACATCTCTCGGTCGAATTGACCTGCGTCCGCTCGCGTTAGGCCTGTGGAACACGGCGATGATGTGGCGAAACGCCGCCGTCAAAGATTTCGGTCGCGCCGTCGTCTTTACGACTTAAACATGCGTTAAGTTCGCTGCAGGTGAGGTGCAACAGACTGGGGCCGCACGCGACAGCGGACCTGTCCATTCGCGCATCTGCCCAACAACATATAAGAAACACGCATCGGGAGAGGTGTCATGACCAGATCAGATTTGATGCAATCAGACCTGACTCACTCTGACCTGATCCAATCGGACATCGGCGAGATTCCCAGGCAAAACCCATGCGCGCAATGCGGCACGCCGATCGCGCACCCCGACTGGATCGAGCCGGGCAATGGCCGGGTCTCCTATCTCTGGAAATGCCGCGCCTGCGGCTATCGCTTCGAGGCGATCGCGATCTACGACGAGCCGGTTCACGAGCACGCGCTCGCCGCCTGAAGCTGCGCGCATGATCTCCTTACACCTCTCCCCGCTGGGGAGAGGTGGCTATCACGCCGCCAGGCGGTTCGGTTGCCAGATCGGCAGCTGCATGCGCACGGTCAGGCCGTTCGGCTGGCGATCGTGCAGCGACAGCTCGCCGCCATGGGCGACCGCGATCGCACGTGCGATCGACAGCCCGAGCCCGAAGCCGGTGGTGTCGTCCATGTTGCGCGCGTCGTCGCCGCGCACGAACGGCTCCAGCATCTCCTGCTTGCGCTCGTCGGAAATGCCGGGGCCGTCGTCCTCGACATCGATGGTGAGCGTGGTACCGGAGACCTCGAGGCGGATCGTCACCTCGGCGCCGAAGCGCACCGCGTTCTCGACGAGGTTGGTGATGCCGCGATGCAGGTCGTCTGGACGCGCCGCGGCGGTAGCCTGCGCGGGGCCGTCGTAATGCACGGTATGACCCATGTCGGCGAACTGGTCGGCGATCAGCTGCAGCGTGCTTGCGATGTCGACCAGCGTCACCGCCTCCATCCTGCGGTCGTTGCGCAGCAGCGAGAGCACCGATTCCAGCATCGCCCGCATCTGGTCGAGGTCGACCAGCATGCGCTTGCGATGCGTCTCGTCCTCGATGAACTCGGCGCGCAGGCGCAGCCGCGTGATCGGCGTGCGTAGGTCATGGCTGATCGCCGCCAGCATCTTGGTCCGGTCGGCCATCAGTCCCGCGATCCGCTCCTGCATGCGGTTGAGCGCGCGCGCGACCGAGCGGATCTCCTCGGGCCCGCGCTCGGGCAGCGGCTCGGCGGTGCCGTCCAGGCTGAAGCCTTCGGCGGCGCGCGCAAAGGATGACAGCGGGCGAGCGAGCGCATGCGCTGCCCACAGGCCCAGCATGGTGACGCTGATCAGCGCGAATAGCAGCGTGATCGTCCAGGGATTGGCCCAGAAGCGCGGCGGATGATCAGGTTCGACGTGCCCGGCGATCGTCGTGCCGTCGGGCAATTCGACTCCGAGGCGATGCACGCCGCCTTCAGGCGCGAGCGTCATCACCTTGTAGCCATGGCCGAGATGCCGGCGCATGCCATGCAGATGCGGACCTTCGGTGTCCTCGACGACTGTGGCCGTGCCGGGTGCGAGCACCTCGAGATCAAGCTTCGGGAACGCGCGGGCGATGTCGGCAAGCAGCCGCGGCCGCTCCTCGCTTGCGGCGCCGCCGAGCAGCAGTGCGGCATCCGCGAGGTGATGCGCGCCGTCGGGCGGCATCTCGGCGCGGTCCGGCCGGCTGATCAGGAAGCTGGCGGTCAGGATCAAATGAAGCGCGATGATCGACGCCACAACGAGGGCGGCGATCTGTCCGCCGATGCTCCTGAGATGGAAGAACCCGAACAAACTCATGGCGGGGCGCTCGAGATCAGCTGTTCAGGGGCGCCGCAACCGCTTCCGTCCTCGGCGTGAACAGATAGCCGCCCGAGCGCACCGTCTTGATGATGGTGGGATCCTGCGGGTTGGGTTCGATCTTGCGGCGGATGCGACTGACCAGCACGTCGATGGAGCGCTCGAACGAGCCGGTGGCGCGGCCCTGCGTGAGGTCCAGAAGGCTGTCACGCGACAGCACGCGGCCGGGCCGCTCGCAGAAGGTGCGCAGCAGGTCGAACTCCGCGCTCGTCATCGCGACGCGCGCGCCGTCGGGGTTGCGCAACTCGCGCAGCCGCAGGTCGATGCGCCAGCCCTCGAAGGCCAGCGTGCTCGCGCCTTCGATCGAGCTGGCGGCCTGCGCCGCAGCCTGCCGGCGCAGCACCGCGTTGATGCGCGCCAGGAGCTCGCGCGGATTGAACGGTTTCGGCAGGTAGTCGTCCGCGCCCATCTCGAGCCCGACGATGCGATCGACGTCCTCGCCGCGCGCGGTCAGCATGATGATCGGCGTCTGCGCCTCCGAGCGCACCTTGCGGCAGAGGCTTAAGCCGTCCTCGCCGGGCAGCATGACGTCGAGGATGATCAGGTCGACGCGATGGTCGGCCATCGCGCGCGTCATCTCGCGGCCGTCGCTGACGGCGGTGACGTTGCAGGCGTTGTTGCGCAGATATTTCGCAATCAACGTCCGGGTTTCGCGGTCGTCCTCGACGACCAGGATGTTGGGCGAAGGAATGGCCATGTGCTCTGTTTGTCGGAGATTCGGTCTGAAGGGCGAAGTTTTTTGTTTCCGGATGTTTCTAAAGGCGCTTTCCGCAACGTCCGGCAACGTCTTGAAAGGGGGACGGCAAGGTCTCGTTAAGCCCATTAACCATACCGTGACGCCGTCAGTTAAGGAACCCCGCAAAACCCACGGAGCCATCATGACTTCGATCTCGGCGGCCTCCGCCGGCACCTACCAGTCGCCGCTGCAGCGCTTGCAGCAGGAATTGCAGTCCGAGGTCTCCGCCGGCACGATCTCCTCGTCGGATCAATCCGCGCTGTCGACCGCGCTCACCGATATCGATTCGGCGATCCAGCAGAGCCGCTCGAGCGATACGTCCAGCGGCACCACATCCTCGCCGGAGGACATGAAGTCGAAGATCGACGACCTTATCGCCAACGAGGTCTCGAACGGTACGCTGACCTCCGACCAGGCCACCGAGTTGAAGGGCGTGTTCCAGTCCGCCTTCGCCAACGGCCCGGGCGGTGCGGGTGGTCCGGGAGGCGCGGGCGGACCGCCGCCCGGCCCGCCGCCGGACGACAGCTCGTCGGCCTCGTCCAGCTCCTCGACGGATTCGACCAGCAGCACCTCGAGCGACGGCACGACCACCGCCGAGATCCTCCAGCAATTCCTCCAGGCGCTCCAGCAATCGATATCGTCGTCGACGTCGTCCTACGGCGCTTCCGGAAATGCGAACAGCTCGTCGAGCAGCTCGCAGATCTCCGCACTGCTCATCGACTACAAGACCTGACCGCGACGCCAGGTCGGCGCAGTCCCCGTCGTCTCTCACGCGTCTCCCAGGGCGCGCGACGAGTCGGCGGGGAACTGTGCATGGCCTTCGTGTTCGATTCAAAATCTTCTCGTTGCGGAACCTGCTTCGTGATGCAACACGCGCGAAACGTGCGACGAAATTGCCGCAGGTTTGGAACTGTCGGACGACGTGCGTGGTTCTCTCCACACAAGTTTTCGATGAAGGAGAGGACACCATGTTGATCAAATCGATCGCGGCCGGCCTTGCCGGTTCCGCGCTGCTTGCAACCGTCGCGTTCGCCCAGAATCCGACGACCACTACCGACAAGGCACCGAACGCGGCCGCCACGACGACGACAACGACAACGGCCTCGGGTGACTGGCGCGCGTCGAAGGTGGTGGGCTTGAAGGTCTACAACGACGCCAATGAGAGCGTCGGCTCGATCAACGATCTGTTGATGGACAAGAGTGGCAACATCAAGCTCGTCGTGCTCGGCGTCGGCGGCTTCCTCGGCATGGGCGAGCACCTTGTCGCCGTTCCGTTCGACAAGGTGAAGTTCTCGACCGAGCCGGTATCCTACAGCGGCACAGCCAGCAACACCAAGCCGCCTGGCAGCCCGCCAGCGAGCACGACCACGGGCGCCGCGCCGAGCACCGCGCCTGCCGCCGCGTCATCGACGTCGAAGTGGTACCCGGACCACGCCGTGTTCAACGCGACAAAGGACGATCTGAAGAAGATGCCGGAGTTCAAGTACTCCGAGTAGTGCGGCTCAGTTGACGTTCAAACGCAACGCGCCCGGTTTGTCCGGGCGCGTTGTCGTGTATCTCCTTACGTGGATATCGCCCCTCACCCTGAGGAGCCGCGTAGCGGCGTCTCGAAGGGCGAGGCCACCAGCGGGGCCTTCATCCTTCGAGACGCTTGCTTCGCAAGCTCCTCAGGATGAGGATTGGCCGTTCCCTAGCGTCGCGGATCGCGCCTCCAATCGGCCTAGTGCCCCACCAGCGGGCAGCCGCCCTTGTCGAGCGGACGGAACGCCTCGTCGCCCGGCACGGTGGCGATCAGCTTGTACAGGTCCCACTCGCCCTTGGATTCCTCGGGCTTCTTGACCTCGAACAGATACATGTCGTGGACCATGCGGCCGTCGATGCGGATCTTGCCGTTCTTGGCAAAGAAGTCGTTGATCGGGGTGGCGCGCATCTGCTCCATCACCTTCGGGGCATCGTCGGTCTTGATGGCCTCGATCGCCTTCAGATAGTGCATGGTCGCCGAATAGAGTCCGGCCTGGATCATGGTCGGCATGTGCCCGACCTTGTCGTTGAAGCGTTTTGAGAAGGCACGCGTCTCGTCGTTCATGTCCCAATAGAAGGCATCGGTGACGATCAGGCCCTGCGTCGCCTTGATGCCGAGCGAGCGCGTGTCGGTGATTTCCTGCAATAGTGCGATCATCTTCTGGCCGCCTTGCGTGAGGCCGAACTCGGACGCCTGCTTCAGCGCGTTGGTGGTGTCGCCGCCGGCATTGGCCAGCGCCACCACCTTGGCCTTGGAGGCCTGTGCCTGGAGCAGGAAGGAGGAGAAGTCGGAAGAGTTGAGCGGATGGCGGACGTCGCCGAGCACCTTGCCGCCGCTCTCCTTCACGACGTTGGCGGCGTCGCGCTCCAGCGCCTGGCCGAAGGCGTAGTCGGCGGTGACGAAGAACCAGGTGTCCTCGCCGCGCTTCACCATCGCCTTGCCTGCGACGTTCGACAGCGCGTAGGTGTCATAGGTCCAGTGCACCGTGTTGGGCGAGCATTGGGCGCCCGTGATGTCGGACGAGCCGCCGCCGGAATTGATGTTGATCTTGTTTTTCTCCCGCGTCAGCGCGGAGATCGGCAGC
This sequence comes from Bradyrhizobium sp. UFLA05-108, assembly GCF_059803455.1. Lineage (NCBI taxonomy): Bacteria > Pseudomonadati > Pseudomonadota > Alphaproteobacteria > Hyphomicrobiales > Nitrobacteraceae > Bradyrhizobium > Bradyrhizobium sp. UFLA05-108. Next base: position 77,984 of record NZ_JBANAZ010000031.1, read on the forward strand.
GCTACGGATGAGGTCGGCACGTCGAAGATCGCATCGACCTTCTCGTTGTCGTACCAGTTGCGCGCGATGTTGACGCCGACGTCGGGCTTGTTCTGATGGTCGGCGGCGACCACCTCGACCGGCTTGCCGGCGACCTTGCCGCCATAATCGGCGACGGCCATCTGCACCGCGGCGAGCGAGCCCTTGCCGGTGGCGTCCGCATAGAGGCTCGACATATCCGTGAGCACGCCGATCTTGACGACGTCGTTGGAAATCTGCGCCTGCGCGGCGCCGCCGCTGGCCGCGAGGGCGACGGACGCCGCGACCGCGGCAAACAGTTTATGCATGGTTGTTCTCCCTGAGCGTTATTCTTTGGGCTTATTCACGGGAATGGTTCTAGCGGCAATCAGCGGCCGCAGCTAAGCGATCCCGGTCATGGCCGGATGCAAAAAGGGAAGGGGCCTGTTCCGTCATTCGGGGCTCTCGCTATCGCGCGCCCCGGAATGACGATGGGCACCAGCGCCTCACATCCCCTGGAGCTTCGTCACATACACATTCAGCGAGCCGCCGGCTTCCGCGATGATGCGGAGCGTCTTGGAATCGAAGGTGATGTCGGTGAGCGTCAGGCTGTCGACATTGGCTTCGACGCGCAGGCCGTCCTCGGCCTTCTGGTAGTCGGCGATCGCGGCGGCGATCTTGTCACGCGCGTTCGCCGCGATCGGCTTGAGGTCGAGCGTCGTCTTCTGCACCAGCGCCTGCTGCAAATGCGGCACCACCGCGCGCGCCGCGGCACCAAGGAGCCCGAACGCGGCCTCGGACTCCACCGCGAGCTGGATGTCAGCGAGCCGCAGTGTCTGCTGCGCCTGGTCGAGCATCGGCCGCCCCCAGATATGTACGGTTGCCTCGGCACCCAGGCCGAACCAGCTCTTCTTCTCCTTGGCGCTCACCAGAAGCGAGATCAACAGCCGGTCGCCCGACGGGATCACGTTGACGCTCTTGACGGTGACATCGACCGGACCCGAGCCGTCTTCCGGATAGGCATGGCCGACCATCTGAGCCGCGATGAGCTTGTTGATCTCGGTGAAGGGCACGTCGATCGGCACGCCGATGCTCACGCCGGTGCCGGTCGGCGGCACGATCGAGATCTTCTCGGGAAACGGGCACTCGGGCTTGGTCTGGCTTGTGGTGACGCGGGTCTCGGCCTCGATGCCGAGCAGCAGGGTCACGGCCTGCGCATCGACGCGCGGCTGGGCTGCGATCGCACGGATCGGCTTCATCTCCAGCCAGAGCGGCGGCAATGCGGCAGAGGCTCCCGAGCCTTGCAGTGGCATCGAGCGGCAGGCCTTGATCCATTGCGCCTTCGCATTCTCGCGCAGGCTCGGATCGTTGCGGATGCGCTCGGCGACAACGTTGAGCTGATCGTTGACGGACTTGTCGATCAGCGGCTTGACCTGCGCCGGCACGTTGACCTTGGCGCCGGCGACCGAAAGGTTGGTGTCGCCGAGATTGACCTGCGCACCGAGATTGGGCTCGAGGTGCCAGTTGGCGGCAAGTTTCGGGCGCGAGGTGATGACCACGTTGCCTTTGATCTCGGCGCTGGCATTCAAGTTCTTGATGTTGACCGCGCCGATCTGCTTGGCGGCGTTGTTGCCGAGCACGCTGCCGAGCGCCTCGCCGAGCGCGCCGGTCGCTTTCGAGGACAGCGATCCCGTGACGTTGAGCTTGCCGGCCAGGGGTGTCGACAGCGTCAGCACGTCCTTGTCGCCGCTCGCGGCAATCGGCCCGCGCGAAGCAGTCCAGCCGATATCGGCGTCCTGCAGGATCTGCGAGATCGGATTGTCGGCCTTGCCGCTGAAATTGCGCGCCGCGCTCCGGTCGGCGGCCTCGCGGATCGCCGACAGCGCGATCGCAACCGGTGCCACCACGATCGAGCTCTTCGAGACCGGCGGCAGCGGCGGCAACTGCGTGACGGCGGGCGCCGTTCCCGCGCTGCGCGGCGACAGCCAGTCCATGGCCTTCAGGCTCACGAAAAACGACGCCGCGATCACCGCGACCGCGATCAAAATAGTCTTCAAGTTCAACGTCAGACGCATCAATCCCCCGAACCGCCCGTCGTGGGAGTCTACAGGGCAGGTGAGGGCCGCGCTAGAGCGCAGCGATGGGGTGGAATTGCGGCGGCGCGCGCCGGGCGCGAAGATGTGATGGATTAAGGATAGCCCGATCCCGGCGTCTCCACTTCGACCATATCGATCCGCGCCGACGATTTCCCCTGTCTCAGTTCCTCCGGCGATGTCGCCGCACTGATGCAGAACAGCGTTCTGCGATCGGCGCCGCCAAGTGCGCATGCAATGCCGCGGCGTCCGGGAACGTTGATGCGCTGCCGCTCGCGTCCATCGCGATCGATTCGGATGAAGGCGTCTTCACCATAGGAGGCGACCCAGGCGGCGCCATCACGGTCGAGGCAGATGCCGTCCGGCTCCTTCCCGCAGGCAAGGCGGCGGCGGGGATGCAGGCTGCCATCGCTGCCGATCCCGTAGTCGGCGAGGCATTCGCCGTCCATCTCGGCGACGACGAGCCTGTCGTGATCGGCCGAGATCGCGATCCCGTTAGGAAAGCGCAATCCTTCGGCGACGACGCGCGTCCCGCCATCCGGCGTCACAAGGATGATGCGCCCGTCGGCGCCGCGCTCGGGCGGCGGCGGAAGATTGAAGCCGAGATCGCCGACATAGGCGCGTCCGAGCCCGTCGACGATCATGTCGTCGATCGTGCCGGTGGCGATGCCGGATAGATCGGCATAAAGCGAGAGCTCACTATCCGCATAGGCCAGGAGATGCTTGCGGAACATGGTCAGCACCACCAGCCTGCCATTCGGCAGAACTCCGGTGCCGCAAGGCACGTCGTCGAAGGTGGCATGTTCCGTGCGGTCGCCCGATGGTCCGATGCTGAGCAGGGTACGCGCCATGCAGTCGACGAACCAGATCCGCCCCGCATGCCAGCGCGGGGCCTCGAAATACTTGCCGCCGTCGAGAAGGGTTCTCAATTGCGGTTCATTCATCCGGTGCCCCCGTCCAGGAACAGCTTCATCAGGATCTCATCAAAATATCGGCCGTCCTGCTTGAGCGCCTTCGGTTCGCGACCGTATTCGATGAACCCTGCGCTGGTATAGAGACGCAAGGCGGGTTCGTTGTCGCTGACGACGGACAACTGAAGCTGTTCGACCCGTTGCGCCGCATGCGCCACGACGGCGTCGACAAGGCGACGTCCCACGCCGAAGCTGCGCGCCGCTGGCCGCACATACATGCCCCAGAGCACCGCCTTGTGCACGGTCTTCGTCCCGTCCTGCCGGCGAAAGCCGGCGACGCCGCACAACTCCTGTTCGATGAAGGCGCCAAAAACGTCAGAGGCCGTGAGGCGCTCCTCGAACCAGGAAAGCGCCATGTCTCTCTCGCGCACAAACACGCTGGAGTAGGCCCCCGGATGCGCTTCGAGCGCCTCCAGCCTGATCTGTCGATAGCTCGCGGCATCCGCTGGCGTGAGCAGTCTGACGGCGGCAGTGTCGAGGTGAGCTGATGGCATGTCCCGCTTTCGTCTCCAATTCAACGCATCGCCGTTGCAAAGACCTCTTCGAACAGGCCGAGCATCGCGGCCCAGGAGCGGCGATCCGCGTCTGCATGATAGGCGTGGTTCGGCACGCTTTCGCCAACGAGCTCTGGGTTGGTGAAGCCATGCGCCGCGCCGCCATAGACCTGGGCCTGCCAGTCGACGCTGGTCGCGCGCAAAATTCGCAAGCTGCGTCAGCGAGACCAGCACGTCGGCCGCTCCGTGACACACCAGGACTCTCGCCTTGATGTTTGCGGCGTCCTCCGGCCGCTTGTTCGGGAAACCGCCATGAAAGCTCACGACGGCCGCAAGATCGGCGCCGGTCCGAGCCAGCTCGAGAGCGGTGCTGCCGCCGAAGCAATAGCCGATCGCCGCGAGTTTTGTGGCCTCGACGGCGTCCTGTCCGGCGAGCGCCAGGCGCGCCGCCTCGGCCCGCTCGCGCCAGCGCGCGGTATCGGCACGCAAGCCATTCATCAGCTCGATCGCCTGCGGCACATCGGGCGCGGTCTTGCCGCCGCCGTAGAGGTCTGCCACCAGCACGGTGAAGCCGAGCGCAGCCAGTTGCTCCGCACGCGCGATCGCATGCGTGCCGATGCCGCGCGTATCGGGAAACAGCACCACGCCGGCGTGGCGGCTGGCTGCGGACTCGTCGGCTACGAGAACGCCCTGGAGGTCTGCGGCGCTGTCGCGATAGGCGAGAATTGTCCGTGTCATGGCGATGCGAGGTGCGAGAGGGGGAGAGGCGCGCCCGCCTTCAGGGTCTGGATGGCGATGCTGCTGCGAACCTCGCGCACGATCGGCAGATTGAGCAGCTTTTCGACCAGGAAGCGCTGGTAGTCTTCGAGCTCGGGAACGACGATCTCGAGGAGATAATCAACGTCGCCGGAGACCAGGTGACAGGCCACGACCTCGGGCATCGCGACGACGGTCTTCTCGAACGTGAGGGCCTGTTCATTGGCGTGGCCGTTGATCTTGACGCCGAGAAAGGCCGAGAAGCCCAGCCCGATGCGGCCGCGCCGCAACGAGGCGCGGTAGCCGTCGATGTAGCCGTCCAGCTCCAGCCGCCGCACCCGCCGCAGGCAAGGCGAGGGAGACAGCCCGATCTTGCCGGCCAACTCGATATTGCTCAGTCGTGCGTTGGTCTGGAGTTCGGCAACGATGCGCCGGTCGATCGCATCCAGCTCGCATTTTGGCATGAAGCGCATCCTGTTGGATCAAGGAGGGCACAATGTTGCGCCGGAGGAGCTGACACTAGCTCACTTCGCAAGGACATGCCTCAGCTTTCCGTGGGATGGATTGCTCTGACCTTTACCGAAGGAGTGATCATGAGCGAAGACCCGATCCTTGCGCCCCTACTGGGGGCCGTCGAGCGTTACTTCACGCTGATGTATGATAACGACGTGTCGCATTTCGATCGTGTCTTCGCACCCAGTGCGCAGCTGCATGGATTCCGGGATGCCGAGTTACGGATACTGCCTGCTCCCGACTACAGGAAGGTACTGGCGTCGACGCCGTCACCGCAGTCGAAGAATGCCCCTCGGCTCCAGGAAGTCCTGTTGGTCGATCTTGCGTCACCAGTTCAGGCCGTGGTGAAGGTGCGCGTGCGGATCGATACGCTTCAGTACCTCGATTATCTCTCATATCACCGCATCCACGATGCCTGGCTGATCACGGCCAAATCGTTCCACGTCGAGCGGCGATACTGACGCGCGGGCACGTTGCGCCGCCGCGATCGCATCACGCCTCGGGGTCGTCATGGCGCGTCAGCCGCGTCGAATATTGAAAGCGGTCGGCGGGATGATAGCTGAGCGAGATCTCCACCAGCGTGCCGGGGCTCAACATATATTGCCTGCGGATTGCGAGCGCATGGTCGCCCGGCCTTGCAACGAGGGGGGCTGCGACGTGATCGGGCAGCCCGCATGCCGCGATCTCCTGCCGGATTTCGATGATGCGCCGGCCGGTGACGGTCTCGATCAGGTTGCCGAAGATGCCGCGATACTGCTTGAGCCGCGGCGCGATCTTCTGCGACAGCGATGCGTCGATGTAGACGTCGGTCCAGCAGATCGGCGGCGCACTGCGCTCGCCCGGTACGCGGCGCAGGCTCGAGATGCTCAGCCAGCGGCTTCCGGGCTTGCAGCCGAGCTTTGCGGCGAGCGCATTGTCGGCCACGGTCTCTCCGATTTCCTGGATGTCGCGCTCGGTTTCGACGCCGAATTGCTGGATCGCCTCGATCGAGCCGAGCGACTGCGCGAATGCGCCGCCGGCGCGTTGCGCGCTGGTCGCCTCCACGCGCGTTCCGGCGCTTTTCCTGCGGCTGACGAGGCCCATGGCCTGGAGCTCGCGCATGGCGGCCCGGACGGTCGAGCGGCTCACCGAAAACTGCTCGGCAAGGTCGAGCTCGTTGGGTAGCAGCGAGCCGACCGGATAGCGGCCGCTCGCGATCGCTTCCGTCAACTCCCTCGCGACAAAGGCATATCTGGTTTCCAAGGCACCTCTCCAGGGCCGGCATGAGGACGTGAGTCAGCGGCTCCAGGCAAGGCCTCTTGACGTCGTCGTTATGTTCGTACATATGATTATGTACGAACATAATAAAGAGGAAGCGTCATGGCGAGCACCGTCTTCGATTCCGCGCTGTTCCGCGACATGTTTGGTACCGCCGAGATGCGCGCGGTTTTTTCGGATGACGCGCTGATCGGCCGCTATCTGGAAACCGAGGCTGCGCTCGCCCGTGCCCAGGCCCGCGCCGGCGTCGTGCCGAAGGACGCCGCGGCCGCGATCGATGCCGTCTCCCGAAGCATCAAGCTCGACTTCGACAAGCTCCGTCGCGAGACCGCGATCGTCGGCTACCCGATCCTGCCGCTGGTCCATCAGCTCTCCGAGGCCGCCGGCGAGGCCGGCCGCTACGTCCATTGGGGCGCGACCACGCAGGACATCATGGACACCGCCAACGTGCTCCAGATCCGCGCCGCGCTCGACATCGTTGCGCGCGACCTGAAGGAGCTGCGCACGATCCTTGGCGACCTCGCGCGCAAGCATCGCGACACGCCGATGGCTGGCCGCACCCATCTCCAGCAGGCCCTTCCCGTGACCTTCGGCTATAAGGTCGCGATCTGGCTGTCCTCGATTGACCGCCACATCGAGCGCGTCGACCAGGCGCGGCCGCGCATCCTGCTCGGCGAGTTTTCAGGCGCAGCCGGCACACTCGCCTCGGTCGGCGATGGCGGCCTCGAGATGCAGCGCCTGTTTTGCGAAGAGCTCGGCCTCAACCAGCCGCCGATCACCTGGCACGTGGCGCGCGACGGCGTTGCGGAAGCGGTGACGCTGCTCGGCCTCGTCACCGGCACGCTCGGCAAGATCGCCACCGACGTCATGCTGATGTGTGCGACCGAGTTCGGCGAGCTCTCGGAGCTTTTCGTGCATGGCCGCGGCGCCTCCTCGACCATGCCGCAGAAGCGCAACCCGATCTCCAGCGAGTTGATGCTCGCCGCGGCCAAGGCCGTGCGCCAGCACGTCGCGACCATGCTCGACGGCATGATCCACGATTTCGAGCGCGCAACCGGTCCCTGGCATCTCGAATGGGTGTCGCTGCCGGAGAGCTTCTTGCTCACGGCATCCTCGCTTGCCAATGCGAAATTCATGCTGGCAGGTCTGGTCGTGCACGACGATCGTATGCGCGAAAACCTCGGCCTGACGCACGGCCTCATCGTCGCCGAAGCCGTGATGATGGCCGCCGCGCCGAAACTCGGCCGGCAACACGCGCATGACGTCGTCTACGATGCATGCCGCAAGGCGATCGAGGGCGGCGGCGATCTCGCCGAGATCCTGTCCGGCGTTCCCGAGATCGTGGCAGCGCTCGGCGGCGTCGATGCCATCCGTCGCCACTGCGATCCCGCGAACTATCTCGGCCTCTCCGGCCAGATGGTCGACCGCGTGCTCGCCCTCTCGGCGGGCAAGAGCGCCGGCTGAGGCCGCCGGCCGATTCACGTTCTGCGAACGTCCTGCCAAGTGTTCGCAACGAGCAAGCCATGGCACGACTCCCCGGCCGAGGGAGGCTGCCGCGAACTCAGTCCTCATCCTGAGGAGCCCGCGAAGGCGGGCGTCTCGAAGGATGAGGAGACTTGCGCTCTGCTAGTTTCTGAAGTTCAGCGAAATCTCCGCGCATGAAGGCCTCCTTCTTAGCCCGACTCCATTTCTTGAGCTTCCGTTCGCATTCGATCGCGTCCGTGATCCGGTCGAACCATTGCGAATAGACTAGCGTCACGGGCTTGCGTGAGGAGGTGTAGCCGCCGAATGTGCCGGCGTTGTGCTGCGCGATCCTGATCTCGAGCGCAGTGCGCGTCGTGCCGATGTAATAACTGCCGTCGGCACACTTGAGAATGTAGAGGTACGCGCCGTCTGTCATCGTGCCCGCCCCATCCTTCGAGACGACCGCTTCGCGGTCTCCTCAGGATGAGGCTAACTGGCGTCCGTGGACTGGCGCAAGTCCCGACGGGACAACCCCTCGACCATGGAAGGAAGTCGGTGGGGCGCGACGGCCACGCATTCAGTCCTCATCCTGAGGAGCTCGCCGAAGGCGAGCGTCTCGAAGGATGAAGCCGCGATCGTTGGCGCACACGCAAAAAGGCCCCGGTGTCGCCGGGGCCTCTTGTCGCAGAAATCTTGTCTCGCCATTTACCGCGTTGCGCTGCCAAGGTCCGCGCGGCGGTCGGTCATCGGAAGCACGACGACCTTGGTGCCGACGTTGACGCGGGAGTAGAGGTCGGTGACGTCTTCATTGGTCAGGCGGATGCAGCCGGAGGAGACGTGCTTGCCGATCGTCTCGGGGGCGTTGGTGCCGTGGATGCGGTAGACGGTGCCGCCGAGATACATGGCACGGGCCCCCAACGGGTTGCCGGGACCGCCGGCCATGTGGCGCGGAAGATATGGCTGGCGGGCGATCATCTCCGGCGGCGGGGTCCAGTCCGGCCACTCCGCCTTCTTGGTCACCGACTGGGTGCCCGACCAGGTGAAGCCGTCACGGCCCACGCCGATGCCGTAGCGCACGGCCTGGCCGTTACCGAGCACGTAATAGAGATAGGTGTTGGGCGTATCGATGATGATGGTGCCGGGCGCCTCGCGCGTTGCGTAAGCGACGACCTGGCGGCGGAAGCGGGCGGGCATCTCGACGCTGTCCTGATCCTCCGACGGCGCGCTCTGATAGGACGGCGCCGGCTGATAGGGCTGATAAGGTTGCAGCGGCTGCGGCGCGGCAAAGCCGGGCGGCGGCGCGAAGAAGGGGAAGAGTTGCACGGGCGCGGCATGTGCCGGGCCGGCAAACGCGATCGCGGTGATCGCAACTGCACCGAGCGCAACAGCGCGTGAATACGTATTGAACGTGTCCAGATTGAACATTGATCGCCCCTGTTGGATCGGTGTTTTTGATCACCGCGGCACCGTTGCGGTGCTCCGTTGCCTGAACTCGTAGCGGCGAAAAGTTTCGGGACGTTTGCGCGAGAAATCGAAAACGGTTTCGTCGCGGCAAGGATTGTTTCATGACAGTTTCGTGGCTGTCTGGACTTGTTAACGAACAAAACAGTGGGCCGACACTTCTGTGACGTCACACGCCTGAAATATCCTTCGTTGATGGTCCTAAGCCGAGAATCATCAAACTCTCGGGATTTCCCATGCGGGTATTAATCGCGACTGACGCCTGGCATCCGCAAGTTAATGGTGTGGTCCGGACGCTGACCTCGCTGGCGAATGCGGCCAAGGCCCTCGATGTCGAGATCGACTTCCTGACGCCGGATGGCTTCCGGTCGCTGCCGTTGCCGACCTATCCGGGCCTGCGCATCGCGCTGCCGAGCCGCGCCGAGATCGCGCGGCGGATCGAGGCGGCGGCGCCCGAAGCCCTGCACATCGCAACCGAAGGCCCGATCGGCTGGGCGGCGCGCGCCTATTGCCGCCGGCGCGGGCTTGCCTTCACCACCTCCTACACCACGCGATTCCCTGAATACGTTTCGGTGCGCACCGGCATTCCCGATAGCGTCGGCTACGCCGTGCTGCGGCACTTCCACGACGCCGCCGCCATGACCATGGTGGCGACGCCATCGCTGCGGCAGGAGCTGTCCGAGCGCGGCTTCAAGCGGCTCGGCTTCTGGACGCGCGGCGTCGACACCACGCTGTTTCATCCCGATAGTCCGGCAAAGCTCGACCTGCCGCGGCCGATCTTCATGGCGATGGGGCGCGTCGCGGTGGAAAAGAATCTCGACGCGTTCCTCTCGCTCGATCTGCCCGGCACCAAGGTCGTCGTCGGCGATGGGCCGCAGAAGGCGCAGCTCGAGAAGAAGTATCCCGGCGCCGTCTTCCTCGGCGAGAAGAAGGGCGCCGATCTCACCTCGCATCTCGCAGCCGCCGACGTCTTCGTGTTCCCGAGCCTCACCGACACCTTTGGCGTGGTGCAGCTCGAGGCGCTGGCCTGCGGCACGCCGGTCGCGGCGTTTCCGGTGACGGGTCCGAAGGACGTCATCGCCGATCATCCGATCGGAGCGATCGACGACGATCTGCGGGCCGCCTGCCTGCGCGCGCTCACCATGTCGCGCGAGACCTGCCGCAACTTCGCGCTGGCGCGCTCCTGGGAAAACAGTGCGCGTCAGTTCGTTGGAAACCTCACCTCACTCCAGCCCAGCCGCTCGCTGCGCCCGACGCCCGTCATGGCGCGGCGGCCGGTGCGGGGTTGATTTGGAACATCTGAACCAAACGGGACTTTTGCTAATGGCCAAGATTATGAAGTTCGAAGAGTCGCAGCAGCTCGACCTCGACCGCGGCACGGTAGAGCAGGCCTACGACCGGTGGGCGCCGGTCTATGACCTCGTGTTCGGCGGCGTGTTCGCCAAGGGCCGGCAGGCCGCGATCACAGCGACCAACAAGCTCGGCGGCCGCGTGCTCGAGGTTGGCGTCGGCACCGGCATCTCGCTGCCGATGTACGCGCCGAACGTCCGCATCTTCGGCACCGATATTTCGGAGGCCATGCTCGACAAGGCGCGCCGCCGCGTTTCGGAGCTGAAGCTGAAGAACGTCGAGGGCCTCGCGGTGATGGACGCCGAGAAGCTCGAGTTTCCCGACAACTCCTTCGACGTCGTGATGGCGCAATATGTCGTCACCGCCGTTCCCAACCCGGAAATCGCGCTGGACGAGTTCGCGCGCGTGCTGCGTCCCGGCGGCGAATTGATCATCCTGACCCGCGTCAGCGCGGATGCCGGCATGCGCCGCTTCATCGAGCAGAAGCTCCAGCCGGTGGTGCGTCACCTCGGCTTCCGCACCGCCGAGTTCGCCTGGTCGCGCTACGCCAAGTGGCTCGCGAGTGCGCATGGCATGGAGCTCGCAGAGCGCCGCTTGATTCCGCCGCTCGGCCATTTCTCGCTGGTCCGCTTGCGCAAAGTTCAGGTCGCCAAAGCGGCCTGAGCCAACGGCTCCACGCGTTCATGCGTCACCGCGTCGCGCACATCGTCATATGACAAAATGATGATGTCACACGCCCTACATCGAATCCCTGTATCTCCTTACCCGAAGCCTTTAGGGGGAAAGTATGATCAAAGAATTCCTTGAGCAGCTGCGCATCCAGCGCTGGGACGACCACCGCTACTACCATCACAGCCGCATCAATCAGAGCCTGCACTTCGTCAGCGCGGCGAGCTTCCTGTTCGCCTATCTTTGGCTGTTCGTTGATCCCGTGGTCTCGGGGCTGGTCGGCTGGCTGGTGTCGATGACTTCGCGCCAGGCCGGTCACTTCTTCTTCGAGCCGAAGGGCTATGACCATATCAACCAGGCGACGCACGAGCACAAGGAAGAGATCAAGGTCGGCTACAATCTTCAGCGCAAGGTCGTGCTGATGGCGATCTGGGCGCTGTCGCCGTTGGTTCTGTTTGCCGATCCGACGCTGTTCGGCCTATTCAAGCCGTTCGCGAGCGCGACCGACTTCATGCGGCAGGTCGCAAAGATCTGGCTCGCGGTCGGCGCCGGGGGCTTGCTGTTCCGCACCGTGCACCTGTTCTTCATCCGCGACGTCGAGACCGGCCTCGTCTGGATGACCAAGATCCTGACCGACCCGTTCCACGACCTGATGCTCTACCGCAAGGCACCGCTCGCGCTGATGCGCGGCGAGCTGATGGACCCCGGCCTGCATCTCGTCCCCGAGCACACGCTGGGCTTCATTGCCGAGCCTGAGCTCAGCGAGCAGCACGCCTGAGCGCGCGGCTCATACCAAACACTCCGATGTTCAAAGGTTGCGTCATGCCCGGGCCCGTCCCGGGCATCCACGTCTTGGAAGCGCCATACACCGTCGTTCCGGGGCGGTCCGCAGGACCGAATCCGGAATCTAGAGATGCCGGGTTCGCGGCTGCGCCGCGCCCCGGAATGACAGTGGATGTGTGGGAAAAACGAGCCTCAGCGTCCGAAGCGCTTGGCCAGCATCTCTTTCAGGATCTGCCGCTTGATGCGCTTGTTGGTGAGGCCAGGATCGTGCCACCAGAAGCCATCGGCCTTCATCTTCTGCGCGGCGCGGACGAAGCGTTCGGCGACCTCGGTGAAATCGGCGTCGGAGTAGTTGAGGCTGAAGATCAGCCGTCCGGTGCCGACCCAGCTCAAGGCGAGGCCCTCGGCGCGCAGGTAATATTGCAGCATCCAGTTGTAGCGAGACGGTTCGGTGTACTTCACCGTCCAGATCGAGGACAGATTGGCGACGCGCACCGGCAGGTCGGCCTCGCTCAGCATCTGGTTGAGCTTTTGCGCGCGGCCGTTCCAGGTCGCATCCAGCCCGTCATAGATGGCGCGGAAGTTAGGGCTTGCGAGCCGGCTCAAGAACTCGTCCATCGCCGTCATGACGTAGGGATGCGAGTTGAAGGTGCCGCGGGCAAAGCAGACGTCGGCGGGACGATCGTCGCGGAAGCGGCGCATCAGGTCCTTCTCGCCGCAGACCACGCCGACCGGCAGGCCGCCGGCGAGGCTCTTGCCGTAGGTCACCATGTCGGCGCGCACGCCAAAATATTCCTGGGCGCCGCCGGGGGCGAGACGGAAGCCGACGAAGACCTCGTCGAAGATCAGCACGATGCCGCGCTCGGTGCAGACCTCACGCAGCCTCTCGAGCCAGGCGGTATAGGCCTCGCGGTCGAAGTTGCCACCGCGCGAGCTGTCGACCAGCGAGGAATCGCCGGGCGCGTTCGCGTTCGGATGCAGCGCCTGGAGCGGATTGACCAAGACGCAGGCGATGTCGCGGCGTGTCTTCAGGACACGCAGCGTTTTCTCCGACATCTCGGCGAGCGTGTAGGTCTCGTGCGCGGCGATGGGATTGCCTACGCCGGGCTGCACGTCGCCCCACCAGCCGTGATAGGCGCCCGCAAAGCGCACCAGATGCGTGCGCTTGGTGTGGTAGCGCGCAAGGCGGACGGCCTGCATCACGGCTTCGGTGCCGGACATGTGGAAGGAGACTTCGTCGAGCCCCGAGATCTGGCAGAGCCGCGTCACGTTCTCGGCGATCACGGGATGGTAAGGACCGAGCACAGGCCCCAGCGCATGGGCGCGCTTCTCGCCTTCCTCGATGCACTCCTTGTAGAAGTCGTTGCCAAAGATATTGACGCCGTAGGAGCCGGTAAGGTCGTAGGAGACGTTGCCGTCGAGATCGGTGACGGTGACGCCATTCGACGACTGCATGAAGCTCGATGTGCCCAGGTTCTCGCGCACCAGGCGGGAGAACTGGAACGGCACGCGGTAGCTTTCGGTGAATTGAAGGTCGGAGATTCGTTCCGCCGCCTCCTTCGTCAGCGCGCGGCCCTTGGCGTAGCGCGTGGCGTAGAGACCGGCGAGGCGAAAGAAGCCGTCCTGGCGCTGCGCTGCGACATTCGTCGGCGCGCCGTCACAGGCGAAATAGTCGTCGCCCTCGAACTCGTAGAACGGGATCAGCCGCGCCACCCGGCGCGACATCTTGGAATGCCCCGAGAGCGAGCGGTGCTTGGCGCGGGAGAGTTCGATCCGCGCCTTGAGCTTCGGGAAGGCGGCGGCAGCGGATGCTGCGGCGGCCACGGACAATGAGAGAATCGGGAGTGTCGTTTCCATGACAACAAGCGCTAACCTTACCTGCTGACAGATTCATGACAGTCAAAGCCCTCATCGCCTCTTTCACCCAGCAGGAAGACCTCAACTTCCTGCTGACCAACCGCATTCCGCGTGCGGCGCTAACGCGCTTCATGGGCTGGTTCTCCAAGATCGAGAACCCGCTGGTGCGCGACGGATCGATCGCGCTGTGGAAGCTGTTCTCCGACCTCGACCTGTCGGAGGCGCGCAAGACCCATTTCAAGAGCCTGCACGACTGCTTCACGCGGGAGCTGAAGCCGGGCCTGAGGCCGTTCGATCCGGGTCCCGCGATCGTCGCCAGTCCCTCCGACGGTATCGTCGGCGCGCACGGCAAGATCGCCGACACCGAGCTGTTCCAGGTCAAGGGCGCGCCCTATTCGCTGCTCGATCTCCTTGGCGATCCCGCGCTTGTCGAGCAGCATCGCAATGGCTCCTTCGTCACGCTGCGACTGACCTCGAGCATGTACCACCGCTTCCACGCGCCCTATGACGCGCATATCGAGCGCGTCACGCTGATCCATGGCGATGTCTGGAACGTCAACCCGATCGCGCTGAAGCGGGTCGAGCGGCTGTTCTGCAAGAACGAGCGCGCGGTGATCCGCACGCATCTGTCGACCGGCGAGGCGGTGACGCTGGTGCCGGTGGCGGCGATTCTGGTCGCGAGCATCCGGCTGCACTTCCTCGACATGGTGCTGAATGCGCAGACCCGCGGCCCGGTCAATTTCCCGTGCGACGTCAGCGTGAAGAAAGGTGAGGAGCTCGGCTGGTTCGAGCACGGCTCGACCATCATCATCCTGGCGCCCGGCGATTTTGCCTTCTGCGAGGGCATCGCCGAGGGTGCGCGCATCCGTGCCGGGCAGGCGCTGCTGCGAAAAAATAGAGCATGATCCGGAAAAGTGGGCACCGGTTTTCCCGCGCGACAAACGCGGAACGCGTTTGCGCGGAGATCATGCTCCACTAAAGAAGCCTTCAATCCGCCGTGTCGGCGGCCTATATCGTCCGCGAGGGCGATTCGTTCGACACGGCAGGTAACGAGTGATGGCGCGGGCGCCGGTTCTGGCGGCAGGGGGAATTGTGGTGCGGCGCGACGCGCCGTTGATCGCCGTGGTGCGCCAGCGCAAGCGCAATGAATGGGTTTTGCCCAAGGGCAAACTCGACGATGACGAGACGCTGAGGGAAGCCGCGCACCGCGAGGTGCTGGAGGAGACTGGCCACGACGTCGCCATCCGCGAATTTCTGGGCACGCTCGCCTATCCGTCCGGTGGGCGTTCCAAGATCGTCCATTTCTGGCGCATGGAGGCGGACGGCGGGCCGGTCCGCAAGCTGATGAACGACGTCAAGGCGGTCGACTGGTTGCCGCTGGAGGATGCAGTCGCGCGGCTGTCGCGCGAGTATGAGCGAGCGTTCCTGTTGCAAGTCGGCCCGATCGCGCTCGCCGCCGCCGGCCTCGCGCCGACTGAAGCGGAAGCCACACCGCCACTAGCCATGGACGACGTCGACGCCGCGATGCAGTCGCTGACGCCTGCGGAGGCGGCTTCGGTCGAGGAGCTGCGACACGGCTTGCTGCAAAAGGTAAAGGCCTGGCTCCGCGGCGAGGCGTGAGTTCAAGAGAAATGTAAACGAGCACTGCATCGACGCGTACCCTCTACCGACAGGGGGCGGCACCGCTACCTCCGCTCTTTCTTCTCCCTCGGCGATGCCGGCTTGCGCGGTGCCGGGCGTTGCAGGCCCGGTAGGCGCTGCTGCAAACCGGGTTGCCGCTGCACGCCACCTTGCTGCGGCTGGACAGCGGGCGGGGTCGATTGGCCCTGCTGGCCGGCATGCGGTGTCTGCGGCTGAGGCGTAGCGCCTGGTTGCGTTGTCGTGCCTGCCGGAGCCTGCCCGCCGCGCGGCGCTTGCGGACTGGTCGTGCCGCCGGGCGTCGTCTGTCCCGTGCGCGGCGCACCCTGCTGCTGGCCTTGCCCGGTGCGCGGCGTGCCCGGCTGAGCCGCGCCGCCTTGTCCTTGGCGCTGCGGCTGCTGTGTGCCCTGACGATTCGGCGCACCCGGCTGCTGCTGGCCCGGACGGTTGTTCTGCCCGGGCTGGCCATTGGGCCGCTGCGGCTGTTGTCCGGGCTGACCGTTCGGCCGCGGCTGTTGCTGCTGCGGTTGAGCCGGCTGGACCGGCCGCGGAATGCGCGGGGCAGCGCCCGGATTGGCCCTGCGGAATTCGCGCTGCTCGGTGACGATCTGCCGGCCGGTGGTCTGCGCCTGATGCACCTGGCTCACGAAGGCGCGGTCGCGCGCGACCTGTTGCGGGGCAATCGTGATCGGCACCGCGGCAAAGCGCACGCCGCCCGTTCCGGGGCGGATGGCAAAGCCGGATGCGCCTTGCGTCAGCGCGCCGAGCCGTGCGCCACTGGTGCGGTCGTTGACGTCGATGTGGCCGACCCTGCCGTCGGCGTCGGGATAGAGCTTGATGTTGACGTTGTTGGTCGCGGTCGTTGCAGCACTTGCGTTGGCCGGCACGTCGATGACGCCGGTGGTGCCGCGAATACCGAGCGTTGCTGTCGGCGTCGTGATCTTCATGTCGCCGGTCTTGGCGACCGCTGCGGCGACGAAGGCAACCGTGCCCTTGCCGACGTCGAAGATCGCCGAGTTCTGCTTGCCGCCGTCCTCGTAGACGTAGTTGTCGATGGTGATCTTGGCGCTGGCCGACAGATTGAACGTGGTGGAATCGTTGAAGGCGATGCTGAGCGAGGAGTTCGAAGCGGTTTGCACGACGTCATTGAGATAGATGTCGTCGCGCGCCTTCAGCGGATAGGAATTCTTGTCGCGGATCACGGTGGCGATCCCCGTCACGGTGGCGACGTTGCCGATCGGCTCTGCAGGCGCGGCGGTTTGAACGTCAGGTGCCGGTGTCGCGGGCGCCTGCGAGGGAGACGGTGTCGGCGTCGCCTGCGGCGCCGGCTGCGCCTGCGCGAGCAGGGTCGCGTCGGATGCGCATGCGTCCGTCGCGCCAGCGAGCGGCACGACCAGCAGCGGAAGCGCGAGCACGCAGCGGCGCCAAGCCAGCATCAAAGCCACAGTGAGGGTCCCGGTGAAAGACACGAGGCGAGATCAGCCGATTTCAGCCGGAGATGGCTGAATGGCGGATGAACGTCTGTCGCACAGGCGTTGCCAACGTTCAAACGCCACGTCCCGGATTTCGGGGCGTGGCGTCACGGTCCTTGCTCGTCATTCCGGGGCGCGACGAAGTCGCGAGCCCGGAATCCGGAGATTGTGGCGGGAGACCCCGGGTTCGATGCTTCGCATCGCCCCGGGATGACGCGCGTCAGCTCACGCGCTTCCAGGTCTGGCCGCCGCAGAATATGCCGCCCAAGGCGCAGCCTTGCACGTGAAGCATGTTCGGGCCCTTCATCGCGATCGTGGAGTCGTAGTTGCGCCCGGAGTCGGGATCGTGGATGCGGCCGCTCCACTTGGCGCCATCGGGCTTCATGTTGATCAGGATCTTCTCGTTGGTCTTCTCGGCATAGCCGCAGAGGTTGCCGCCACAGTCTTCGACGCGAACATTGCCCTTGTTCTCCTCGGTCGCCCACAGGCCAAGCGGCGTGGCCTGTGCGGGCGCAGCCGCAACAGGGGCCGGTGCGGGCGTGGTCACGACCGGTGTGGCAACGGGAGCAGGCGGTGCAATGGGCGCTGCCTGTTGCGTGACGTTGGCGCCCACGGCCGCGGTGGTGGTCGGCGTGGTAACGGTCGTGGACGGCGCAGGCGGCGCAGTCACGACTGGTGCGGCAGGCGCGGTCGCCGGGACCGGCGGCTGCGGCGTGGGTTGCTGCGCGGCAGGCGCCGGAGTCGGTGGGGTCGTGGTCGTCGTGCTCGACGACGTGGTGTCGTCATCGTCCTTGGAGCCAAAACCGTTGAGGTTGATGTTGTTGAGTCTGATCGGCTTGTTCGACAGGCCGGGCGCCACGATGGTGACGCAATCCAGCGAGGCGCAGTTCCTCGGAGCCTGGATGTGGATGCTCTGCCCGTCGATCTGGAAGGAAATCGCGTTGCCGGCATGGGCAATTGCGGTCGTAGCGAGGAAGAGCGCGGTAGCGGCGACAGAAAGCCTGGTCATGGCAGCCTCCCAAATGTGGCGTGGAAACGGTGTGGCCGGATGTCGGTGATCCACTGAGCGTGGTTCGACCCTACGCGGAGCCCACCGCGGCTTCCGTGACTGATGTCACGGCATCGGCATCGACGGAGTGAGCTGCGTCACAGTTGGCGCGAGAGCGCCTTCCTGCTCCTGTCCGTCATCGCCTTTCATCGAATCGCTCTCGCCTTTGCTTGCGACCGATCACTGAAGATCGCTGGAAAGGAGAGCCAACATGCTCCGCCTCATTCTCGTCGCCGCGCTACTGGTCGGCGGCATCGTCGCGGCGCGGGCCGACACGGACATCTATCGCAACGCGCTGAAGCGGCAGCGCGGTCCTGACGAGCTGCAGGCGGATGGTGCGTTCTGTGACGCGCAGTTCGGCAAGCCGCAGAACGGTACGGTGACGTCGCGCGAATACGAGCGCTGCATGCTGTCGCGCGGCTGGGGCTTCGACCATACCGTTCGCGAGAAGGACGACCGCTCTCCCGACCCCGATAATCCCGGCATGATGTGCCGCGATTTGAAGATCGGCGGCGTCACCGGATC
The DNA here is from genome assembly GCF_059803455.1 of Bradyrhizobium sp. UFLA05-108. Taxonomy (NCBI): domain Bacteria; kingdom Pseudomonadati; phylum Pseudomonadota; class Alphaproteobacteria; order Hyphomicrobiales; family Nitrobacteraceae; genus Bradyrhizobium; species Bradyrhizobium sp. UFLA05-108. Next base: position 96,332 of record NZ_JBANAZ010000031.1, read on the forward strand.
GGAGTGCGCGAATTACGACTGAGCTTTGCCGTGTCTGGAAACTAGATCACGCCGAGCACGATGGCTCCGACAAAGGCTATTGCGAGGTACGCAGTCACAACGCTCAGTCTACCGACGAACGTCATAAAGGAGCTCCCTCTGTTCGCGCGTCTTTGCGCGCAACTCGTAAGATTAACAGCGAGTCTGTCGGTGAAAAAGCCAGCGTTGCTGTCGCTCTCCCGCCGCAAGGGCCGACCCTCATGGTTAAAGAAACGTAAAATCAAAGCGTTGAAGAGTCTTTAAGTAAATTCACCGAACCTGCGTGCATGACGCGCGGAGTTCGTTTGTATCTCGTCGGCTCCATCGTCCTTGTTTCGCTTGCGGGTTGCGGACGCGGCTTCTTCCAGGCCGAGCGCGAACCGTGGCGGGCCGAGGCGGAAGCCGCGTGCCTGAAATCGGGCGCGGTGAAAGAGAGCGCCGAGATCGTCCGGATCGAGCCGATCTCCGGCCCCGGCGCCTGTGGAGCAGAATTTCCGCTGAAAGTGGCAGCCATCGGGGAAGGCTCCAGCAGCTTTGGCTTCGCCGACGAGGAACTGCGGCCGCCGGCGAGCATTGGCAACCAGCCGCGCTGGCCGGGAACGCAGCCGAGCTATCCGCAGAGCCAGAGCTATCCGAACCAGGCCTATCCGAACGCCTCGAGCTATCCGCAGCGCCAGAACCAGCCCTCCGGCTATGGCGGAAGCTCAGGTCCGATCTCGCTCAGCGCGCCCGGCGTCGCACCGCCGCAGGAAGACGAGATCGACCTGCCGCCCGAGGGCACCGATGCGGCGGGAGCGGCGCGCTACATGAACGCGCCGAGCTATCCGGCGCGGCCGAATTACTCCTCGCAATCGCAGGCGCCGTATGCGCAGCGCCCCGAGCAGCAACCCTTGCCGCGGCTTGGTCCCGGGCAGGGTAGTCCCGTCGGCGCCGTCGGCCCGGTTGCGGTGAAGCCGACCGCGACGCTGGCCTGCCCGATCGTCTCCGAGCTCGATCGCTGGTTCGCCGACACCGTGCAGCCCTCGGCGATGCGCTGGTTCGGCCAGCGCGTGGTCGAGATCAAGCAGATCTCCGCCTATTCCTGCCGCGGCATGAACGGCAATCCGCACGCCCATATCTCAGAGCACGCCTTCGGCAATGCGCTCGACATCGCCGCCTTCACGCTCGTCGATGGCCGCCGCATCTCGGTGAAGGACGGCTGGCGCGGCCTGCCGGAGGAGCAGGGTTTTCTGCGCGACGTGCAGTCCGGCGCGTGCGCGCATTTCACGACCGTGCTCGCGCCGGGCTCCAACGTCTATCACTACGATCACATCCACGTCGATTTGATGCGGCGCGCCAGCCGCCGCCTGATCTGCCAACCGGCTGCCGTCTCCGGCGAAGAGGTCGCTGCCCGCGCCCAGCAGCGTAATCCCTATGCCAACTCGCGCGACCCCTACGTGACCGGCTCGCTCGGTCGGAAAGGCAAGCGCGAGAAGGTCAACGAGGAAGACGAGTTCGAGGACGAGTAGGGCGCACGTACGCCTGTGATCGTTGAACCTACTTTGCGGCCCGCATCGATGGTGCCGGAACCAGCCCCATGCAGCGCTGCACCTCGCCTGGCACGTTGTAGTCGCGCATGACGGGTCGGCTGTCGCGAATGCCGCACGCCTCCCGCTGTACCACGAACATCCAGAGCGCGTGGCCGGCCTCCATCACCAGAGCGCGGCGTGCCTGATGCGTTGATGCACGCGCATCCGCGGGCGGATGCGTGGCATCGAATTCGCGCAGCTTCGCGAGCGCTTGTTCCAGCGCTCGCCCCATCCGCCCGAACGCAGATGCCTGCTCCTGAACGATCTCGTAGTTGAGAACGTCGACCGGCGTGCGGTTGAGGCGGAGATCAGAGGACATGGCTTATGTATAGCGTCACGCGGACCGCATGCGCAACGCGCTGGTCGCAATGACGAGATTGAGGAACGCGCTTGCCCCACCCTCAACCGTCATCGCCCGACTTGATCGGGCGATCCGATGCCCCGGTCAAGCCGGGGCATGACACTGGTGGATTTGGTGAGCAGATCACACGCCGCTTGCTGTTCTCACTTCGCCCGGTACGCGGCCAAAAACATCCGCGTCGCGCTGTCGACCACGGCGATGATGCGCTCCTCGGATGGGGCTGGGGCGGCCTGGAAAATGAAGGGGAGGAACAGCGAGGCCTTGCACACCTCCATGAACTGGGAGGCGGCGAGGTTGCAATCGTCGATGGCGAGATCGCCCGGTGCAACATGCGCCTTCAGATAGTCGGCGAGCCGGTTGACGGTCTTGTCCAGCACGCACGCGTAATAGCGGCGGCCGAGCTCGGGCATGCGCTCGGCGATCGCCATCACGGTGCGGATCGCCGATCCCCCGCCGGGCCGGCAGAGCAAATGGATATAGGCCTGGCCGAACTCCTTCAGCGTGGTCTCGGCATCGCGCGCAGGGTCGAAGTTGAACACGACCTGGCCGTGCTGAAGTGCTTCCTCCTCGAGGATGGCTTCGAACAGTGCGCATTTGTCGGCGAAGTAGACGTAGAGCGTGCCCTTGGAGACCGCGGCCGCGCGCGCGATCTCGCCCATGCTGGCGCCGTCGAAGCCGAGATCCATGAACACCCTGCGAGCGCCGTCGAGGATCTGGCGGCGCTTGGAGCTGTCCTCTTCTGAGACGACAGCGACGGTGTCGCGAACGGCTGCAACCATTGATTCAGGGTTCCCTGAGGATTTTGGTGCCGGAAACCCAAAGAAAGGATTCCGGCCACTAGGGTTCGATCGGGGAATAATCTATATTGACCGAACGGTTCGGTCAATGATATTCGTCATTTGGCGAAGGCGAGGGGCCGCGTCGCGGCTCGCCCGATCGCGTGTTTTTGTGGGGAGGCCTTTATGGCCGTATCGAGAGACCAGGCCGCGCGCGTCCTTCGCCAGGATTCCCAGGATCAAGCACCAGCTCAGGGCGAAGCCGCGAGTGACAATTCGGCGGCACTGGCCGAGCAGTTGCGGTCGGTGGCCGAGGAGAGCAAACGCCGCACGGCCGAAACACCGGAGAGGCCGGCAATCGAGAAGCCTGCCCCGGGTACGCCGGCGACCGGCGCGTCTGCACCGAAGGCCGTCCCGCCGAAATCCGGCAAGCGCAAATTCGTCCTGATGGGCGTCGGGCTTCTGCTTGCGCTCGCGGCAGCGAGCTATGCCGGCTACTACACGCTGGTCGGCCGCTTCTACGTTTCCACCGATGACGCCTATGTGCGCGCCAACAACACCATGCTGGGTGCGCGAGTTGCCGGCCACATTTCCTCGATCCTGCCCGGCGACAACACGCTGGTGCATGCCGGCGACGTCGTCCTGCGCATCGACGACGGCGACTACAAGATCGCAGTCGACGCCGCCGCGACCAGGATCGCAACCCAGCAGGCCACCATCGATCGTATCGGCCGCCAGGTCGCAGCGCTCGACAGTCAGGTCGTGCAGGCCAAGGCGCAGCTCGTTTCCGCCGAAGCGGGCCTCAAGCGCGCCGACCTCGACTATGAGCGCCAGCAGGCGCTGAGCAGCAAGGGCTTTGCCTCGCGCGCCACGTTCGAGACTTCGGAAGCCGGACGCGACCAGGGCGCCGCCGCGGTCAAGGCGGCGCAGGCCGCTTACGACGTCGCAGTCAGCAATGTCGACGTCGCCAAGGCGCAGCAGGCCGAGGCGCAGGCGCAGCTTGCGGAGTTGAAGACCACGCTTGCGAAAGCCGAGCGCGACCTCAGCTTCACCTCGGTGCGCGCGCCGGTCGACGGCACCTTCTCCAACCGCCTCGTCAACACCGGAGACTTCGTCGCGGTCGGCCAGCGGCTCGGCAACATCGTGCCGCTCGAGGAGGTCTATATCGACGCCAATTTCAAGGAAACCCAGCTCAAGCGCATCCGTCCCGGCCAGCCGGTGACGATCAAGGTCGATGCCTACGGCATGCGCAAGTTCTCCGGCATGGTCGACAGCATCTCGCCGGCCGCAGGCTCGGTGTTCACGCTGCTGCCGCCCGACAACGCCACTGGCAATTTCACCAAGATCGTGCAGCGCCTGCCGGTCCGCATCCGCGTTCCGAAGTCGGTCGCGCGGCAGAATCTCTTGCGCGCCGGCATGTCGGTCTACGCGACCGTCGACACCAACAAGGGCGCGGCCGACGCCGATAGTGAAATCGATCTCGACGATCCCACGATGATCCATCCGCAGTAAGCGAACAGCCCTGCGAGGCCAGACGATGGCGACTGCAACGACCGCCAATCCCGCCATGATGGCGAACCCCGCTTCGGAGCGCATCGAGCCGAAGCGGCTGTTCGCCTTCATCATCATGGTGTTCGGGATGTTCATGTCGATCCTGGACATCCAGATCGTCTCGGCATCGCTGTCCGAGATCCAGGCCGGCCTGTCGGCGAGCCAGAGCGAAGTCTCCTGGGTGCAGACCGCCTATCTGATCGCCGAAGTGATCGCGATTCCGCTCTCGGGATTCTTGTCGCGCGCGCTCGGCACGCGATTGTTGTTTGCGATCTCGGCGGCAGGCTTCACCGCATCGAGCCTGCTGTGCGGCTTCGCCTCCTCGATCGAGGAGATGATCTTGTGGCGCGCGCTTCAGGGATTCCTGGGCGCCGGGATGATCCCGACGGTTTTCGCCTCCGCCTACACCGTGTTTCCGCGCACGAAATTCCACATCGTCGGCCCCATCATCGGTCTCGTCGCGACGCTGGCGCCGACCGTCGGTCCGACCGTCGGCGGCTACATCACCGACCTTATGTCCTGGCACTGGCTGTTCTTCATCAACGTCGTGCCCGGCATCGGCATCACGCTGGGCGTGCTGGCGCTGGTCGATTTCGACGAGCCGCATTTCGAGCTGCTCGACCGCTTCGACTGGTGGGGCCTGATCTTCATGGCCGGTTTCCTCGGCTCGCTGGAATATGTGCTCGAGGAAGGCCCGCAATATGAATGGCTCCAGGACACGTCGGTGGCGATCTTCGCCTGGGTCTGTGCCGTCTCCGCGATCGCCTTCTTCTGGCGCGTCTTCACTGCGGCCGAACCGATCGTCAACCTGCGTACCTTTTCCAACCGCAATTTCGCGGTCGGCTGCGTGCTGCAGTTCTGCATCGGCATCGGGCTCTATGGCCTGACCTACATCTATCCGCGCTATCTCGCCGAAGTGCGCGGCTACAGCGCGCTGATGATCGGCGAGACCATGTTCGTCTCCGGCGCCACGATGTTCCTGGTCGCGCCGCTGGTCGGCCGTCTCATGCTGCGCTTCGACATGCGCTACATGATCGCGTTCGGGCTGATCGTGTTCGCGATCGGCTCCTACCAGATGACCTGGATCACCCGCGACTTCGATTTCTACGAGCTGCTGCTGCCGCAGATCCTGCGCGGCGTCGGCATGATGTTCGCGATGGTGCCGACCAACAACATCGCGCTCGGCACGCTGCCGCCGGATCGGGTCAAGAACGCCTCCGGCCTGTTCAACCTGATGCGCAACCTCGGCGGCGCCGTCGGCCTCGCGGTGATCAACACCGTGCTCAACGACCGCACCGATCTGCACATCACGCGTCTTCAGGAGCGCGTGACCTGGGGCAACGCAACGGCGACCGAGACGCTCAACACTTTCATGCAGAAATTCCAGGGCCTGGGCGATGCCACGCTGATGGCGATGAAGCAGCTCACCCAGATCGTGCACCGTCAGGCCGTCGTGATGGGCTATGGCGACGCCTTCTTCATGCTGACGCTGTTCTATCTCGGCCTGAGCCTGCTGGTGCTGCTCCTGAACAAGCCGGCGTCCCTCGCAGGCGGCGGCGACGCGCATTAAATTTGTCGTGACGGTGCCACACACACGGCGTCATCGCCCGACTTGATCGGGCGATCCAGTACACTGCGGCAGCGCGAGGGACGTCAGGCGTCTCTGGAATACTGGATGCCCCGCCTTCGCGTGGCATGACGGCGGAGATCAAGGCGGCGGCGACGCGCATTAAATTTGCAACACTCGCGCGACATCTTGCGCGAGCCGTGTTGCAAATCGCAACCGATGCATCTATAAAGCGCGCCTCATTGCTCGAACCGGGAGGGATTTGCATGATTTCCACGCATTCGCAGATCGTACGCCCGCGCTCGATGTTCAAGCTCGGTGTGTCTTCGGTCCTTTAGAGACCGCTTTCGCCAGCTTCGACCGGGCCCGATTCCCCGGCCGCTCCAATTCCCAAGCGACGACCTGATTTAACGACGCCATTTTCGGCCTTCGTGGCCGTCATGCGTCCATTGATGGAGCCGGACTGCGCCAGCGCGCAGCCGGATAACGCCATGACCGCACTGTCAAAAAGGCCCGCGGCGATACGCGTGGTGCTGCCCTTCGTATTCCGCCACTGGCTGAAGCAGCCGGGGCGCGCGCTCGCGGTCGGCGGCGGCCTGTTGGGCGCGACGGTTGCCGACCTCTTCATGCCGGTGTTCTCCGGGCGTCTCGTCGACGCCCTGACGCACGGTCCCGACGATCCTGCCGCGCGCCATGCGGCGCTGGTCGCGTTCGGCGCGATCGTGGCGCTCGGCTTTACCTCGATGGTGCTGCGGCTGGCCGGCTTGCAGGTGATCGTGCCGTTCACGCTGAAGCTGATGTCCGAGATCGCGCAGGACGCCTTCATGCGCGTGCAGCGCTTCTCGACCGACTGGCACGCCAACTCGTTCGCCGGCTCGACGGTGCGCAAGATCACCCGCGGCATGTGGGCGCTCGACCTGTTGAACGACACCATCCTGCTGGCGCTGTTGCCTTCGCTCAGCGTGCTCGTCGGCTCGATGATCCTGTTAGGCGTGCACTGGGCCTCGCTCGGCGCGGTGGTCGCGCTCGGCGCGTTGGTCTACGTCACGATGACGGCGCTGTTCTCCACGCGCTACATCGCGCCGGCCGCGCGCGTCTCCAACGCCTGGGACACCAAGGTCGGCGGCACGCTCGCGGATGCGCTGACCTGCAACGCGGTGGTGAAGTCGTTCGGCGCGGAGGCGCGCGAGGACGCACGGCTCGCCCGCGTCATCAAGCGCTGGCGCGTGCGCGTGCGGCGGACCTGGCTGCGCTACAACTACACGGCGCTGTCGCAGCTTTCGCTGCTGCTGTGCCTGCGCGCGTCGGTGATCGGCGGCTCGGTGCTGCTGTGGATGGCGGGGCGCGCCTCACCCGGCGACGTCACCTATGTGCTGACCAGCTACTACATCATTCACGCGTACTTGCGTGACGTCGGCATGCACATCAACAACCTGCAGCGCTCGGTCAACGACATGGAGGAGCTGGTCGCGATCCATGACGAGCCGATCGGCATTGCCGATGCGCCTGATGCAACGCCGATCCTGATCGAGGGTGGCCGTATCGTGTTCGACGACGTGACGTTCCACTATGGCGGCCATCCCGCGCCGCTGTATGACGGCCTGTCGATCGACATCCGCGCTGGCGAGCGCGTGGGACTTGTCGGCCGCTCCGGCTCCGGCAAGACGACCTTCGTCAAGCTGGTGCAGCGGCTCTACGACGTCTCTGATGGCCGCGTGCTGATCGACGGGCAGGATATTGCGAAGGCGACGCAGCAATCGCTGCGCAGCCAGATCGCGATCGTGCAGCAGGAGCCGATCCTGTTCCACCGTTCGCTCGCCGAGAACATCGCCTACGGCCGGCCCGGCGCCAGCCTGGAGGCGATCGAGCAGGCGGCGCGGCTGGCGAATGCGCACGACTTCATCCTGCGCCTGCCGAAAGGCTACGGCACGCTGGTCGGCGAGCGCGGCGTGAAACTGTCGGGTGGCGAGCGGCAGCGCGTCGCGCTGGCGCGCGCATTCCTGGCGGACGCGCCGGTGCTGATCCTGGACGAGGCGACGTCGAGCCTCGACTCGGAATCGGAGGCGCTGATCCAGCAGGCGATGGAGCGGCTGATGAAGGGCCGCACCTCGATCGTGATCGCGCATCGCCTGTCGACGGTGCGCAGCCTAGATCGCATCCTGGTGTTCGACCGCGGCGAGATCGTCGAGCAGGGCACCCACAAGGCGCTGACGGCTCGGCCAGGCGGCCTCTATCGCGGCCTGTTCGAGCGTCAGGTGATCGAGTTCGGACCGAGTGCAGCAGTGGGATGAGGAAGTGGCGCGTGGCTGACGGACGCTCGTCCGAAGGCCACGCCGCCGGAAATGGAACGACATGAAAGACCTGACACGCGGCTCCATCGCAAGCCACATCCTGACCATGGCCCCGCCGATCGTGGTCGGGATGATCACGATCATGCTCTGCCAGCTCGTCGATCTCTATTTCGTCTCGGGACTAGGCGAGGCCGCCATCGCGGGCGTGGCCGCGGCCGGCAATGCCGGCTTCCTCGTCAATGCGCTGATGCAGGTGCTCGGCGTCGGCACGGTCGCGCTGATCGCGCATGCCGTGGGACGCAAGGATCGAGACGACGCCAACCTGATCTTCAACCAGGCCATCGTCCTGTCGGTGCTGTTTGGGCTCGCGACACTGGTCGCAGGGTCCGCGCTGTCCCGCCCCTATATGCGTTCGATTGCCGCGGACGAAGCCACCATCGAGGCGGGCAGCACCTATCTGCTGTGGTTCGTGCCGGCTCTGGCGCTGCAATTTGCCATACAGGTGATGGCGTCCGCGCTGCGGGCGACCGGCATCGTGCGGCCTACCATGCTCGTCCAGGCACTTGCTGTCGTCATCAACATCGCGCTGGCACCGGTCTTGATCGCGGGCTGGGGCACGGGTCATCCGCTCGGCGTGGCCGGTGCGGGCCTCGCAAGCTCCATCGGCGTCCTGACCGGCGTGCTGATGCTGTATGCGTATTTCCGCAGACTGGAGCGCTACGTCGCCTTCGACCCTCGGAAATGGCGGCCGCAGCTCCAGCATTGGAAGCGGATCCTCAATGTCGGCCTGCCGGCCGGCGGCGAGTTCGCGATGATGTTCTTCTTCATGGCGGTGGTCTATTACGTGCTGCGCGATTTCGGCGCGCCGGCCCAGGCGGGATTCGGGATCGGACAGCGGGTGCTCGGTCTGATCCAGATGCCGGGGCTTGCGGTTGCGCTCGCGGCCGGGCCGATCGCCGGCCAGAATGTCGGCGCCGGAAACGGTGCGCGCGTGCGGGAAACCTTCGTCAAGGCGGTGCTGATCGTCACCGTCGTGATGATCGGCTTCATGATCCTTGCGCAATCGAAGCCACAGTGGTTGCTCGCCGGATTCTCGAACGACCGCGAGACCATGAGGATCGCCTTCCTGTTCCTGCGGATCATCTCGTTCAACATGGTGGCGCAGGGCTTGATCTTCACCTGCTCGAGCATGTTCCAGGGCCTCGGCAATACCAAGCCGGTGCTGCTTAGCTCGGTGACACGCGTGCTCACCTACTCGCTGCCGGCGATCTGGCTGTCGACGCGGCCGGGTTTCCGGATCGAGCAGGTCTGGTACCTCTCGATCGCGGCGACGACGTTGCAGGCCGCTCTCAGCGTGTGGCTGCTGCGCCGCGAGTTCGGGAAGCGCCTGCCTCCCGCGGAGACCGGTCCTGTGCGCGATGGGGTGGAGATTGCAGCCGTCGGTACGAGCGCGGCCGAATAGGCCTCTCGTGCTGTCCCGCAACCACGGCTCCGCCAGACTTGCCGGAGCCGCCGGTGCAGCGCATTAGAGCTTGATCCGGAAAAGTGTGAAGCGGTTTTCCGAAAAGATCATGCTCAAACAACAGCCTAAAGCGCGATGACGATTTTCCCTAATCTCATCGCGCTTTAGTCTTACTGAGTCAGAAATCCACGGACCAAGCTGGGTGAGAATCGCATATTGAAGGAGATTCAACGCGAGATCGAGGA
>NZ_JBANAZ010000032.1:0-100669 GCF_059803455.1 Bradyrhizobium sp. UFLA05-108
GCGCGAGGCCGAGGTGATGCCGCCATGGACGACCGCGACCTTGTCCTTCAGGGCCGCCTGCTGCGCGAACTGCGTGTAGAGCTGCATGTTCGACTGGGTGTCGTAGTTGATCAGCTTGAGCGGCCGGCTCAAGAGACCACCCGTTGCGTTGGCCTCCTCGATGGCAAGAGTCATCGCGTCGACCATCGGCTTGCCGTAGATGTCGAGGCCGCCGGAGAGATCGTGAATGCTGGCGACGTTGATCGGATCTTCCGCCCAAGCGCTGGAGGAAAACATCCCGGCGGCAGCGGTGGCCGCCGTACCCTGCAAGAACGTTCTGCGATTGAACCTCATAGCCCTAGTCCTCCTCGCGGTTGCCGCTGTTTCATGAAGTCAGGTATCTTTTCAGAATTGAGGCCCCCATCGTGTATTTCGGGTCGACCATGTTGCCGAGCCGGATGCGTCCGGCCTGGCTGAGCAGCATGTAGGCGTCGATCTCGTCGAAGCCGTAGTCGGCGCTCATCCAGCGAACCAACTCGCGATAGGCGATGCGCGCCGCATCCTCGAGCGGTCGGGCGCTGCCGATGGTCATGAGGAACTCCCGGGTCTCGAGCCGCGGCCACGCAAAGCTCCAGTCCTTGATGACGTCGATCTGCATCGTGACGGTGGCGCGCTGCTCGATCGCGACGCCCGACAATTCGCCGTCTCCCTGGGTGGCGTGGCAATCGCCGACATAGAGAAGACCACCTTTGACATGCACCGGGAAGTACAGGATAACGCCCGGAGCGACATCGGGCAGGTCCATATTGCCGCCGTGATAGTCCGGCTGCAGCGACGAGATTGCCTCGATCTCGGGCGATATCCCGATGGTGCCGATGAACGGTTGATAGGGCAGCGTGATCTTGTCGCTCCAGCGCACGCCGTCCTTGTCGACGTGCATGACCCTTACCCGCTCCGGCAAGGGCGGATTGAGCAATGCGGTTGAGGCAGTTCCGACAAGGCCGCCAAATTCCGGAATGATGCAGGTCTTGCCGGCCGGCTGCGCGCCGCGGGTCTCCACCGCATGAATATGCACGGCCAGGCAATCGCCCTTCCCGATGCCGTTGACGGCAATCGGGCCGCATTGAGGATTGAGGAAGGGAAACCGCAGCTTTGCGGTCGGACTGTCCTTCTCGCTGGTGATGACGCCGCCAAAGGCATCTTCGGTCTCGACGGCGACGACATCGCCGGGATCGATCGTCAGCGCCGGCTTTGCGTAAGGACCGTAAACGTAATGGAAAGGCCCCTGCTTTTCGATCGTGAGCTCGTGGCGTCGTCCCGCCCGGCCCTTGGCGAGGCCGCGCTTTGCCATGATGGAGGTCTCCAGCCAGGTTTCGTCGATCATTGCGCAATCCTCGGAGGCAATCGGCATGCAAGCACGCCAACGCCGGATTTGCCTGGTTCAGTTTAATTTCCACTCTCCGGCGGCTTCGATCGCCCGCGCCAGCCGTATCAGCGTCGCTTCCTCGAAGTGGCGCCCGACCAGCATCAGGCCGACCGGCAAACCATTGACGCGGCCGCATGGCACGGTGAAGGCAGGATGTCCGGAAACGTCGAACGAGCAGGTGTTGGCCTGCATGTTGAGGGCGACGTCGATCACGGTGTTGAGCGGCGCATCGGGCGGCGGGATCGGCGTCGCAGTAAATGGAATCGTCGGCATCGCCAGGGCGTCGAATTTTTGCAGCGCGTCATCGTAGGCCCGATGCAGCAAAGGCCGGAGATTTTGCGCCTTGGAATGATAGCGCCCGTGATAGTGGCGGTGCATATATTCGCCGAGCATCAGCACCAGCTTCACCGTCGGCGACACGTCATTGATCCGTGTTCCCATGCCGCGCGCAAGCGCCTCCTGCATCGAGACCGGATAATAGCCCTGGACGTTGTTGCCGACGCCGTAACCCTTCAGCATCATCTCGGCGGCGCCTTCCAGAATGACGCCGCTCCAGACATGCGGTCCATCGAGATGCCAGGGCACGGAGACTTCTTCGCTTGCGATGCCGGCTTTGCCTAGCGCCGCAATGGTTTGTCGCACCTTCTCGTTGACCGCCGGATCGCTCTCGGAATGGCCAAACCCCTCGCGCAGGACGCCGATGCGCAGCCCCCTCGCGGGATTGCCGAGCGCCGCCATATAGTCGCCGGTGCGCGCGGCAATGGTCCGTGTATCCCAGCCGTCATGACCGGCGATGACCGTCAGCAGGCGAGCGACGTCTTCGACCGAAGCGCACATCGGGCCGCAATGATCCACCGAGTAGCTGATCGGCATCGAGCCGGTGGTCGGCACCAGGCCCCAGGTCGGCTTCAGACCGTAAACGCCGCACCAGCTTGACGGCGTCCTGATCGAACCGCCCTGGTCGCCGCCGAGCGCCATCGGCACCTCACCCGATGCCACCAGCGCGGCACTGCCGCCAGAGGAGCCGCCGGCGCTGTGCGCAGGATTGTGCGGGTTACGGATCACGCCGCCGGCGCAGGTATGGCTCGCGCCTGAAAAGCAGAGATCCTCGCACGCAGCCTTGCCGGCGATCGTGCCACCGGCGTCGAGAATCCGCGTCACGACCGTGGCGTCGAGTTCGGGAACATAGCCTTCGAGCAACGCCGAGCCGTTCATCATCGGCACGCCGGCGACGCAGATATTGTCCTTGATCGCGATCTTTTTGCCGCTCAACAACCCCTCTGCGCCGGTACGGATGTTCGTCTTCCAATACCAGGCGCCGTAAGGATTTTCAGACGCCGCAGGCCGATAGCCCGGCGAGCGCGGCGCAATCGGCGCCAGCGCCGGAGGCACCAGCTCGTCCAGCCGGCCATAGGAAGCCAACGGTCCCTTGAAAGCCTGCTGAAATGCAGTGATCTCGTCAGTGGTGAGGACGAGGCCAAAGTCGGCGCCGAGATCCTCGATCTGCTCCAGCGTCGGAAGGCGAACGGCCATACTCCACCCTTCGGGTCGGGGAGACAAAATGAAAAAAGCCACCCGCGGCCCGAGAAGGGCCTCGAATGGCAACAGTGCCGATGCTATCAATGGTCGCGTAGGTTACGGTGCAGATCGAAACTTGGAGTCGTCACTCAGACGTCATCGGCTGCGCGAGAACTCTTTCGCAATGCACGCATTCACGTAGCAGTCATTGTGTCTTAGCGCCGCTGGCCTTGTCAATGCGAGGCCAGCACGTTTTTTATGCTGGTCGCATCAATGGCGTGCAGTGCTGATTGACGATGCAAGGAAGCAAGGCCTAGTTTCTTGCGACGAGATTGTTGCCGAACAGCGCCCTGGTTTCTCCATGAGCAAGCCGTCCATCCCTCTCGGCCTCGTATTCTCCCAGTCGGGACCCTATGCCATGATGGCGGGCGAAATGCGCAAAAGCGCAATGATGGCGGTCGACGAGATCAACCAGAGCGACGCCTTCGATTTCACGTTCACGCCGCACCTCCGCGATCCCTGCGGAGTCGTCGCCGAGTATCACACTGCGTGCGCCGATCTCATTCATGAGGAGCATGTCGGGCATATCGTCGGTTGTTACACATCGGCCTCACGCAAGCAGGTAATTCCGATCGTCGAACGGACCGAGCGGCTGCTCTGGCATCCGGCCCGCTACGAAGGATTCGAAAGCAGCGACAACGTCATCTATGTCGGCGCCGCGCCCAACCAGCATGTCGTGCCGCTGGTGCGCCACATGCTCGACCACATCTCCGCCGACGTATTCTGCATCGGGTCGAACTATATCTGGACCTGGGAAATGAACCGCGTCATCCGCGAAATCGTGACCAGCGCCGGCGGCCGCATCCTTGCCGAACGCCTGCTCGAACTCGGCGAGATCGCAGTGGACCACATCGTCACGGAGATCATCGACCGAAGACCGCCCGTCGTGTTCAATACGCTGGTCGGTGAATCCAGCTACGCGTTCATGCGTGTCCTCCATGCGGCGGCGACGCGTGCCGGCCTCTCGATCCCGATGCTGAGCTGCAGCCTGTGCGAGCCCGAACTCAAGCTGATCGGATCAGCGGCCTCGGTCGGGTGCATTACCTCATCAGCATATTTCGAGAGCATCGAGGGCGCCGAAAATTGCAGCTTTGTGGCGCGATGGAAGGCTCGTCATGGCGAAGACAGCAGCCTCTCGGTCGATGGACAGTCCACTTATGTCTGCGTCATGCTGCTTGCCCGCGCCATCCGCCGCGCGGGTTCGGCGGAGGTCGGCGCCGTGCGGCGCGCCGCGGCAAATCATCGCTACGATTCCCCGCAGGGTCCGGTTTGGGTGGATCCCGACAACAATCACTGCTTTCTCACGCCAAGGCTGGCACGCTCAATGCCTGGATGTCAGTTCAGTATCTTCTGGGAAGCCGATGCGCCTGAACGTCCGGATCCGTATCTTTCTAACCTGGACCTGAGCGCGTTCGGCAGGAGGTCGGGAAAGAGCAATGATGCGATAGCCAAGCGTTCGAACCATTTGCGTATCGTGAAATGACCAGACCATCCCCCTTTTCCGTCCGCGGCCGTCGCGCTCTCATGGTGATGAAAGATGAGCGCGAAATCCCGATCGTGCGTCGCCAGCTCAGCCGCCTCGGCATGACCATTTCCGAGCATGATCCGGCCGAGCCGCCGCCAATCCAGCCTTTCGACGTCATCCTGTTGGATGCAGACAGCATTCCCATCAAGTCTGACCACGCCACCCTGTGGAAGGGCAGCGTCCCGATCATAGCGCTGATCGGAACGGAAACGCCCAGTCGATTGAAGTGGCTGCTCGATCTGCGACCAGCCTCTTTTCTCGTCAAGCCGCTCCGCTCTGCCGGGCTTTACACCGCCCTGGTAATCGCGTTCGATTCAGCGCAGCGAAGACTGGAGCAAGTCGCGCACATCGAAAAGCTGGAGGATCGCATCAGGTCCCGGCGGGTTGTGTTCGCTGCCGTTCTGCAGGTCATGCGCGGTCACGACATGTCCGAGACGGAGGCGTTCGCGCTCATTCGGCAGACGGCAATGCGACATCGCACGACGATCGAGGTCTTGAGCGCGGAGATCCTCGCGGCTGGAGGAATGCCGAACCGGACTACGCGAACGGCATAGAATGGCACCAGGCTTCGCCCAAGGCTTCACGTTGCTACGGATTGGCCGGAGCAACCTGCGGCTCAGTGAATGGATCTGTGCGGTGCACTACCCCGTCGGCATACAATCCATCGATCTCCGCGTGCGATAGGCCCAGCATAATCGACAGAATATCGGTCGTATCGTCGCCGATCGACGGCGCGCCGCGCCAAATACGCCCTGGTGTCAGCGACATCTTCGGTACGACGCCGAAGACTCGGATCGGCACGCCCGACTGCCGGTCGAGCACCGGCACAGTCATATCGCGAGCCGCGTAGTGCTCGTCGCTGTATTGGTCGCGTACGTTGAACACGCGAGCGCAACCTATCTGGGCTGCGTTCAGCGCGGTCTCCACCTCAAGCGCCGTGTGTGCGGCACAATAGTCGCGCAGCCGTCGGTCGACCTCGCGCCCCTTCTCGGAGTTCACCGCCGCAGCATCCTTCGAGCATTCGTCGTAGCTGTATTCGACCGGGTCAAGACCGAGGAATTTGGGCACGCGCTTGTAGATCGCACCGCCGAGCGCCCCGATAAAGACCCAGCCGTCGCTGCATTTGAAAGTGTCGTAGGGTTGAAAACCCGCCGGCCGGTTGCCAGTATGCCCGTAGACCGTACCCTCACCGGTAAAAATCGGCAGCGTGTTGCCGTTGGTCTGCGCCACCGCTTCATACTGCGCGAGATCGATGACTTGACCTCGCCCGGTTTTCTTGACCTCCCAGAGCGCCATCATCGTCGCCGCCCAGCCGGTGAGCGCGGTCACATAGTCGCCGGTATAGGACTTCGCACGCTGCGGCGGACCGGCGGGGTCACCCGTCAAGTTCATCATGCCGCCATAGGCTTGCGCAATCGCGTCATAACCCGGTCGCCCGAGATAGTCTTGCTTTCCGTACTGACCATAGGTGCTGACCCGCACGATCACGAGGCTCGGGTTTACCGCGAGCGCCAACTCGTTGGTGATACTGTTGCGTTCGCATGTGCCAGGTGCCGAGGATTCCATCCATACGTCGGAAATCTTCCATAGCGCCATTAAGAGCTCTATGCCGCGCGCCTTTTTGAAGTCGAGCCCTAGCGACAATTTGTTCTTCGTGACTTCGGCCTCGTCACCGCCGTGGGGGCGCGGCCCCCGCTGCAATTGCGGCGCGGTAAAGCGAAACACGTCGCCTCCCGGCTTCTCGATGTGGATAACTTCAGCGCCGAACTCCGCGAGCTTGGTGCCAATATAGGGTTGAGCGATCAACTGCCCAGTGCCGACCGCGCGGATGCCCTCCAACGGCCCGAACGCTGGCGCGATGCACGGCGTCTTCGGTCGCTCCAGGCGCTTGATCCAAGTCGGGATAGAACCCCGAAGTTGCTCGATCTTACTCTCGTCGCGGATAATCCTTGGATCGTGAGGCATGCACACCCCCGTTGGTGAATGCACTGGTCAAACTTGGGTTCAAAGCGATTCTGGGCAGAGACAGGGAAAGCACGTGATCAATCTTCGCACGCTGAAGAATCAGTGAAATTTTTCGGACGTAACCCGTCAGTCGACGGCGTCCCGAATGCGGCTCCTTCGACGCAACATTATTGATTGCGGTTTTAGACGCAACATTATTGATCGCAGTTTTAAGTGTCCGGCGCCTCCGCCGCTTGCGCGACAGTGAAGGACACGACGGGCGTTGCGCGCCGATATGGCAATCTTGATGACATTCATACTCCCTTGGCAACTCGCGCCAAGAAGATGCGCCTACAAATTGGCGGTCAGAATGCGTCTAGGCAAGCCAAAAAGCTCTCTGCCACCTGCTGCGCGTGTGTCTCAACTGAATTCAAAGGATCAGGAAACGGAAGCGAGATATGTTATCGATGGCAGTCTGCTCAGACCTTGAAAGCAGACCATCGCTTTGCCAGGCCTGTTCCTGTGCCAACCAATGTGCCAGCGATCAAAAGGATGAAAGCCTAGCGGGAGGGAATTCGCGGAGCTTCCGAAATTCTCAAGTCTAGCTGACGAACACTACTCGCGTCTCCAGAGAAACGCGTCTGTATAGGTCCTCGACATCGTCGTTAACCAGCCGGATGCATCCGGAAGCGACGAGATGGCCAATGGTTTTCGGCGAATTCGTGCCGTGGATGAGCAGGCCAGGTTTGTCGAGCAACAGGGCACGTGCCCCCAGCGGACTGCCGGGTTGGCCGGCCGACGCAAGCGGCGCGTCTGTGCTCGCGCCTGAAGTCCTCCAGTCAGGCCATTCCATCTTGTGGATGATATGGAAGAAACTGCCTCCCCTGAGACATTCCTGCGCGACTCCGATGCCGTAGCGGCGCGCCGAGTTGTTCGAATCGATCAGATAAAGGAAGCGGTTTTCGCGGTCGATCACGATCGAACCTGGAACGACAGTGGTTCGATAGAAGACCACTTGCCGCTGAAGAGCAAACGGAAGACCTTCGCCCGTCGAGCCGCCATCGACGCCGGGCTTCAGGTCGGTCACGACGACGTCGTCGCCCACGCGCGCCACCTTCGATGATGCCGTCACTCCGGTTCTGGCCACGCCAGGGACCTTGCTTGGGACATATCCATACAACAAGGCTGCCGCGGCGATGACGACGACGAGAGCGGCGGTGCCGTAGGCTATCGGCTTCCAGCTTCTGTTCGTCGATAACACCTCGTTGATTTCAGCCGCAGACTTCGCTCCGTCGGCGACGAACTGGTCCTCAATCCGCCGGATGGCGTCCTCAAGTGCAGCCGCGTGCGATGCAGCAGCCTCGCGCGTCAGCCGCGATTTCCTAATGAGGCCGTAGGCATCCCTGTAGATCTCGTCGCGCGCCGCAGCATCCTTGCCTTCCACCGCCTTGGTCAGCAACGAGTAATAGTCCACGTCCATGGGGTAGCCTCTGAAACTATCTAACCGGAGGCGCGTACTGGATGCCGCCCTTCGTCCAAAGTGCATTCAGCCCGCGCGGGATGCTGAGCGGGGACTGAGTCCCAACGTTTCTCTCATAAATTTCTCCGTAGTTGCCTGTCGCGCGAAGGGCGCGCACGGCCCAGTCGTTCGAAAGGCCTAGTTGCTGGCCAAATTCACCCTCAATTCCGACTAGGCGTCGGACATTAGGATCAGAAGATTTCAACGCGTCGTCGATATTTGCCGACTTGACGCCGAGTTCCTCGGCGTTGATCAACGCATAAAGCGTCCACTTGACCAAGTTGAACCACTGGTCGTCACCCTGCCGCACGGCCGGTCCCAGCGGCTCCTTCGAAATTACTTCCGGTAGGATAACGTGGCTGTCGGGTGTCGCGAGCTTGAGCCGCTCGGCATACAGCTGCGAAACGTCGCTAGTCAGCACGTCGCATTTGCGGTCTTCGTAAGCTTTCCGACTTTCTTCCGCAGTACCAACAGCCAGGGTTTTGAGCGACATATCGTTGGCACGGAAATAGTCCACGAGGTTGAGTTCGCTCGTTGTGCCGGTCTGCGTGCAAACCGTCTTACCGCTAAGCTGAAGGGCTGTATCGACACCGCTCTCCCGACGCACCAGAAAGCCCTGTCCGTCGTAGTAGGCAACGCCAGCGAACATCAGACCGAGCGACGTTTCGCGCGACATCGTCCAGGTCGAATTGCGCGACAGCACGTCGATCTTGCCCGACTGCAGCGCAGGGAAGCGGGTCGCAGCGTCGAGTGGCGTGAACGTTACCTTGGCCGGGTCGCCAATGACTGAAGCTGCGATTGCCCGGCAGATATCGACATCCAGGCCAGTCCAATTGTTCTGGTCGTCCTGGCTCGAAAAGCCCAGCAATCCCTGCCCGACGCCGCAATTGAGCGTGCCGCGCTCTTGGATGGCCTTCAACGTCTGAGCGTTCCCGGGCGGGGTGTTTGTATTCAGTACGGCGATGATTGCCGCGGCCAGGACGACGGATCGGCTTGTGAATTTCGGCATTCCGGTTTTGCGATCTGGTAGGGCGCGAGTATCGGACGCTTTATACTAGTGACGCGGACGGATCTCTGAGGGTCATCGCTCAGTCTTTGCCGCGAACGAACGCAAGTCTTGATCTAGATCAAAGACGGCGCAAACGACGATCACCGTCCGTCCATCGCGCGATCGGACGTCCCTGATAGGCCGAGTCCCCACCTACCTATTCCTCCCGCTATCAAACCATTATGGACGAGGTTCCTGCCTCGCTAACGGGACCGAAAGCAGCCATGCGGCTTCGGGGCACTACGGAGCTTCTGCCAAGACCCGAACCACGTCCCGACTACTCCCGGAAACCGACATGGCAGCCGCGGTCTCCGTACGCGTTGGGAGCACCGCCGACGTTAACCCTGTCGGCAAATAGTCCGTACGTGGGTCGGCAGCCGCCGACAAGTTGCCTCATTGGTACGGAGACTTTTCACCGGCACTAACTCAGGTTAGAGGCGCATCATGCTGAGAATGGCGTCGTTGGGCCTCCTTATCCTGCTGGGTGTAGGAGTACTGTCAGCAATGGAGCTCAGAACTCCACCGCGGAGCGCAGTAGCGGTCGTCCAGCCCATTGCTATGCCAGCCATAGACATTTCCGATTCCCATAGTGCGTTGGCAAAAGCTGATCGCCTTGAAGTTGCCGCTGTGAACGCCGAGGTGCCAGCACAGGCTGCTTTGGTCGATGAACGCATTGCCCCGCCGAATGACCTCGGTATCCGTTCTTCGGAGCCTCCGAGGCCGGTCGCCCGTCGGCGGCACAATCCAGAATCGAAGAAGGTCGCAACCGCTGCACGACCCAAGTCGAAGCCAAGGGCAACCGCTGTCAGGCGAACTGCCATTTTGCAGCGTTCAAAGGCCGCCAGCGATACCGAGCCCTGTCGGCTCAACGCGTTTGGTGGCTTGCGCAAGGCTTTGAATTCAGCCGACTGCGAAATCTGATTCAGCGACTCATAAATCCTCGTCGAACGCCTTGCCTCCGCGCTGGCCAAGAAGCATCTGCGTCGTCTTGGGTATGTCCACGCTGCGTCTGGGTTGCCCCCGATAGCGGCATCGAAGGCGGACGACATCCCAGTTCGGCCTCATCCTTGCTGCAGACACGAGCCGTTTAATGCCGGGTTTGGGAGCGAGCTCTTTTTTGGACCGCTCAAGATACACATCTTACAAAGGAGCAGATCGGCCGGCCGGCACGCCCGTTAATTTGGTCCAGCGCTGGCTTGAGGCCTTCGGCGGCAAGGGCAAATCCTCGCGCGCCAGTGCGCCGGGCGCGACGCCTGCCGTCAGCCGAAATAGCTAATCGAACCGTCCAACGATAGCCATGAACGCCGGCGAACTTGGGTGGGCGAACCAACCGGACCACCATGTCCTCCAGCTCCAACGCCAGTATCGCCAAGAAAGCCCGAACCAAGGCTGAGGCGGATTTCGCCACTTGGCTCATGATGGCCAAGCTCGGTGGTTTCGATGACCTGCCGTCAAATGCCCAGAGCTTTCTGACCAGCTATCGAACCCGACTCGAGACGATGAGCGAGGCCGAGTCCACGGCGCTGGCTATTCGCGAGGTCTACAGCGCATATTACAGCGCAATGGGAGGCGTAGGTACGGCGCCCGAACCAAAGGCTCGGACGCCAACGACAGAGGGCAAAGTCGTGGGGTCCCAGAGACCGACTAAACAGCGGCCTGGCCTATCGGCTGCGCGTCACTCGACGAGGCCGATGACCCGAAAGTCCTTCCTGACGCTGCTGGTTTTCGCGAGCCTGGTGGCACTAATTGTCGTATTCAGTTTGCTGGCGCAGTAACACCACCCGCGGGCACGAAAGTTCCCGGACCGCCGCTTTGGCGCACCGGTGTTGCAACTTAGGCGGAGAAGACCGAGGCTGCTCAAGCTTGGCCCGCATCGCTTCCAGTCAGAGTCGGCAGCACCTACGAGTCTAGGTATTTCGTGCAACGAATCTAATACCGACCACCGTTTGGTGAGATGCCTTTGCGGACCGATCGTTAAGCCGCGTGAGCTTCCAGGAAGCGCTCGGCGTAATGGCAGGCGACGAGGCGGCCGTCAAGCGGGCGCAAGGGTGGACGCTGCGAGCGGCAGAGGTCGGTCGCATGGGGACAGCGGGTCGAGAAGACGCAGCCCTTTGGTGGTTCGAGCGGCGAAGGCACCTCGCCCTTCGGCACGACACGCTGGCGTTTGCGGCCAAGGCCCGGCGTCGCGTCGAGCAAGGCCTGAGCATAGGGGTGCAGCGGCCGCGCAAAGATGCGCTCTTTCGCTCCGTGCTCGACTGCGATTCCCAGATACATGATCATCACGTCATCTGCGATGTGACGCACCACGCCGAGATCGTGCGAGATGAAAAGATAGGCCAGCCCTAGTTCGCGCTGGAGATCGACCAGGAGGTTAATGACCTGCGCCTGCACCGACATGTCGAGCGCGGAGACCGGCTCGTCCGCAACCAGCAACTTCGGCCGCAACATCAAGGCGCGCGCGATCGCGATGCGCTGGCGCTGGCCGCCCGAGAACATGTGCGGATAGCGGCCGTATTGCTCCGGCCGCAGCCCTACCCTCGCCATCATGTCGAGCGCCTGCGCCCGCCGCTCCTGCTTCGAAAGCCTGGTGTTGATGATCAGCGGCTCTTCCAAGATCGCGCCGACGCGCTTACGCGGGTTGAGCGACCCATAGGGGTTTTGAAACACGATCTGCACGGCCCGGCGCAACGTCTTTGCGGCGCTGGCCGAGAGATTGATAGCATCCACCCCATCGAGCATCAGTGTGCCGGCGCTCGGCTTCTCGATGAGCGTCACGAGCCTTGCGAGCGTCGACTTGCCGCAACCGGACTCGCCGACGATCGCCAGCGTCTTGCCGGCCTCGAGCGCGAACGATACTCCGCCCACGGCCTGCAGATGCGCGCGGGGGCGGAACCAGCCCTGCTTCATCTCGTAACTGCGCTTGAGATCGGTGGCAGTGACAAGCGCTGTCATGACACGATCTCGCGCTTGAGGATCGCTGCCCCGCCGGCGTCGGCCCGATCGGCCGCGATGCGCTCATCCCGTGTCGGATCGCCGAGCGGATAATGACAACGGATCAGGCCGTCCATCCAGGGGCGCAGGTCGGGACGCGCCTTGTCGGCCAGCGGCGTTGCATAGGTGCAACGTGGATTGAACAGGCACCCCCGCGGCCGATCGTAAACCCCGGGCACAACGCCCGGAATGGTAGCGAGCCGTCCGCCATCGCTCGCCTCCGGGCGCGCCGCCAGCAAAGCGGCCGTGTAAGGATGCTGCGGCGACGCGAACAGGCCTTGTGTCGGGCGCTGCTCCATGATCTGCCCCGCATACATCACGGCGACGCGCTCGGTCGTGTCCGAGACTACGCCCATGTTGTGCGTGATGAGGATCAGCGCCATGCCGCGATCGCGTTGCAGGGACAGCAGAAGATCGAGGATCTGCGCCTGGATGGTGACATCGAGCGCTGTCGTCGGCTCGTCGGCGATCAGGAGCTTCGGATTGCAGGCGATCGCCATCGCGATCATGACGCGCTGGTTCATGCCGCCCGAGAGTTGGTGCGGATAGGCCGACAGCCGCTTCTCGGGAGACGGAATGCCGACTTGCTCGAGGAGTTCGACCACGCGCCGCCGCGCGGCCTTGCGATCCATCCCTTCGTGGATGTGTAATGTCTCGGCCAGCTGATAGCCTATCGTGAAGGACGGATTGAGCGATGTCGTCGGCTCCTGGAAGATCATCGCGACGTCCTTGCCGGTGAGCGCGCGGCGCTCGCGATCGGTCAAGGTCAGCAGATCCCGCCCCTCGAACCGCAGCCTGTCGGCCGCGACGCGCCCCGGGTATGGTACCAGTCCCATCACGGCCAACATGGTGACACTCTTGCCGGATCCGGATTCTCCGACGATCCCCAGCACCTCGCCTCTTTCCAGCTTGATGTCGATGCCATCTACAGCGCGCACCATCCCACTTTGCGATGGAAACGCGACCGATAGATTTTCAATCTCGAGGAGCGGCATCAGATCGTCTTTCAACAGTGATCATGCGCTATCGCTTGAGCTTGGGATCGAGCGCGTCACGCAGTCCGTCGCCGAGAAGGTTGAAGGCCAGCACGGTTACAAGGATCGCCAGACCTGGAAGCGTGACGACCCACCAGGCCCGCAGCACAAATTCGCGCGCATCCGCTAGCATGGTGCCCCATTCGGGCAAGGGCGGCTGCGCGCCCAGACCGAGAAAGCCGAGCGCGGCCGCGTCCAGGATCGCCGTCGAGATGCCGAGCGTCGCCTGGACAATCAGCGGCGCGATGCAGTTCGGCAACACCTCCTTGAACATTAAGCGGAGCCGTCCGGCGCCAGCGACTTTGGCCGCGGTGATGTAATCTTTCGAGACTTCGCTGATCACGGCAGCGCGCGCGATCCGCACATAGTGCGGCAGGAGCACGATCGCGACCGCAAGCATGGCATTCATCAGGCCGGGCTCAAGGATCGCGACGATCACGATCGCGAGCAAGAGGCTTGGCAGCGTCAACGTGATGTCCATCAGCCGCATGATCGCGATCTCGATGACGCCGCGAAAAAAACCCGCGACCAGCCCAAGGATCGTCCCGGCGACGACCGACAGCGTCACCACCGCGATTCCGATCAGAAGCGAAAGCCTTGCTCCGTGAATAAGACGGGAAAGAATATCGCGGCCGATCGCGTCGGTGCCGAGCGGATAGGCGATCGATCCACCCTGCTGCCAGAACGGAGGTTTCAGAAAGGCCGCATTGTTGGTGACGATCGGAGAATGCGGCGCAACGAAATCGGCGAACAGCGCAAGAAGGATCAGAACCACGATCACGGCGAGACCCGCCACGGCGCCGAAATTTGTCTTGAAATCGAACCAGAATTCCAACAGCGGATGCGGCGGAGCGCCGGCTGCGACGACGGGATTTTCGAGCGCTTCAGCGGTCATCTCGTGTACCGGATGCGGGGATTGATCAGCCCGTAGGTGACGTCGACCAGCAGATTGACGATCATGACGATCGCGCCGATCAACAGCGTGCCGCCCTGCAACACCGGATAGTCGCGGCGGTTGATACCCTCGATCAGCCATTTGCCCACGCCGGGCCATGAGAAGATGGTCTCCGTGAGGATCGCGCCCGTAAACAGGACACCGACCTGCAGCCCGATTACCGTCACCACCGGAATCAGTGCATTGCGCAGCGCATGGATCGCGATCACCCGGAAACGCGGCAGCCCCTTGGCGCGGGCGGTACGGATGTAATCTTCGCCCAGAACCTCCAGCATGGCGGACCGCGTCATGCGAGCTATCACGGCGAGCGGCACGGTGCCGAGCACGATCGTCGGCAGCACGAGATGTGACAAGGCCGAACGAAACGCGCCGAAATCGCCGTCCAGCAGCGTATCGATCAGCAGGAAACCGGTCACTGGTTCGACAAAGTACTGCACTGCGATCCGGCCCGACACGGGAGTCCATCCGAGCTGCACCGAGAAAAGCAGGATCAACAGCAATCCCCACCAGAAAATCGGCATCGAATACCCGGTGAGCGATATCCCCATCACGCCATGATCGAAGATGGAGTTGCGGCGAACCGCGGCGATGATGCCGGCCGGCAATCCGAGGCACAATGCAAACAGGATCGCGCAAACAGACAGCTCGATCGTAGCCGGAAACAGCATCCGAAATTCAGAGATCACCGGCTCATGGGTGACGATCGAGCGGCCGAGGTCGCCATGGGCCATCCGTGATAGATAGAGGCCGTACTGCACCAGCACGGGCCGATCGAAGCCGTAGTCAGCGCGCAATTGCGCGAGCCGGGCCGGATCGATGCCGTGTTCGCCCGCCATGGTCTCGATGGGGTCGCCGGGGATCAAGCGGATCAGCACGAACACAAGCAACGTGATCCCGATGAAGGTCGGAACCACGAGACTCAGCCGGGTAAGAGCGAACCGGAGCATGCCGTCCTCAGTCATCTCGAAGGAAGGAGAAGGGCAAGAAAAGCGGTGGAACGGCGAAGGCCCCCCCGCTCTGGTCTTCTACTCCTTGACGTCGACGCCATAGAAGTTGTGGCGTCCGAACGGCGACAGCTTGAAGTCGACAACCCTCTTACTGACGGGCTTCAACTGCACCGCGTGCGCGATAGTGAACCACGGAGCCTGTTCCTTGAAGATCACCTGGGCCTGCGCATACAACCTGGCCCGCTCGGCCTGATCGCTGACGGCCTTGGCCTTCACGACCAGATCGTCGAACGGCTTGTAGCAGAACTTGGCGATATTCGAGCCAGATGCCGATTGCGCCGAGTCGCAGCCCAGCAGTGTGTGCAGGAAGTTGTCAGGATCGCCGTTGTCGCCGGTCCAGCCCAGCATACCCATCTGGTGCTCGCCGGCCTGCATCCGCTTGCGGTATTCGCCCCATTCAAAGGACTTGATTTCGGCCTTGACGCCGATCTTGGCGAGGTCGGCCTGCATCAACTCCGCTATGCGCCTGGCGTTCGGATTGTAGGGGCGCTGCACCGGCATGGCCCACAGATCAGTTTCGAAACCATTGGGAAATCCTGCATCGGCCAGAAGCTTCTTGGCGGCCGCCGGATCATAGGGATCATCCTTGACGTCGTCGTTATACGACCACATCGAGGGCGGGATGGGATTTTTGGCCGCGATGCCGGTCGACAGATAGACGGCGTCGATGATCGCCTTCTTGTCGATCGCCATGCTAATGGCCTTGCGCACGCGCACGTCGTCAAACGGCTTCTTCTGAGTATTGAAGGCCAGATAGCCAACGTTCAGGCCCGGCTGTTCCAGCACCGTGGCGTTCGGATCCTTTTTGATCGCGTCGATGTCGGCCGGGTTCGGATAAGGCATCACGTCGCATTCGCCCTTCTGGAGCTTAGCCCAGCGAACGGATGCATCCGGCGTGATCGCGTAGACGAGGTCGTCGATCTTCGCCTTTCCGCCCCAATATCCAGGGAACGCCTTGTACCGGATCACGGCGTCCTTCTGATACTGCACCAGATAGAATGGTCCGGTGCCGATTGGATCCTGGTCGATCTTCTCGGGCGTGCCGGCCTTCAGCATTGCATCCGCATATTCCTTCGACTGGATGGCCGCGAAAGGCATCGCGAGGTCGGCGAGAAATGGTGCTTCCGGCTGATTGAGCGTCACCTTGATGGTGAAGTCGTCGACCTTCTCTACCGACTTCAACAATTTCGGCATCCCCATATCGCCGAAATACGAATGGTTCGGACTCGTCACCTTGAAGTACGGATTGTCCTCCTTCCATTGCCGCTCGATCGAAAATATGACGTCGTCGGCATTGAAGTCGCGCGTCGGCTTGAACGACCTGGACGTCGAATGCCACTTCACGCCCTTGCGCAGGTTGAAGGTATAGGTGGTGCCATCCGGCGAGATCGTCCATTTTTCCGCGAGGGCCGGCACCACTTGAGTGCCGCCGCGCTCGAACTCGACGATGCGATTGTAGATCGGCTCATTGCCGTCGAACGACGTGCCGGTGGTGTTGACGCCTGGATAGAAGTTTTCCGGACTGCCTTCCGAGCAGAAAACCAGGGTTTTGGCGGAAGCAGCCGAAGCAAACACAAGCGCCGAAGCGCAGACGGCGGCGAGCAGAATTGATCTGTCCACTGTTGGAACTCCAGGTGAATTCTTGGTCGCGGTCGATTCAGGCACAAAAGGCTGAACGAGCTTGCTATCGGGTACTGCCGCTGTCAATGCGTCCCGAGGTGATGCGCCACCGGACTCCGAAGCAGACGATGCTGCGGGGACGCGCGAATCCGGTCCGTAAAACCTCCCTCAGAATCTCCACTGATCTTCCCAGGCGGCAAAAGTCGATAGCGGTACAAAACGCCGATCACAACGCAAACACTCCGGAAGTAAGGGTCGTCGCCACATTCGCGCCTTTGCTTCCGATCCCGGTCAATGATCAGGAAAACCGTGGTTGGCTTGTGAGGTGATAGCTCGCACCGCTCACCAGACCACCTCGATCCGCTTTGCGCCAACAGCTTCACCTCTATTCGATCGACGGAATGGTGCGCAACCAGGCAACGAGGGCGTCGAGATCCTGCTCAGTCATCTTGCTAACTGGAATCTAGGAAAGCTCATCGGTGTCCGGACAGGCAAAGCCTTTGGGGTTGGCGCGATCCGGAAGCACGAGGCAGTTCCGGGCTTCTACTCATCGTCCTGAGAAGCCTCGACCGCTGCGAACGAGGACGACAATTGCTGTTTCCGCTTTTCGGAGCGTGTTTTGGGTGTCACCATGCTCGTGAAACGACGGGAGGGCCGCAATGCGCTGGTGTGTCTCGGTCGGGGCGGTGCTTGTTGCGGGGGCGATGGTCGGAGGTGACGTTGCTGGCATTGCCGCGCCGACCCCGAACTCTCGATTCGCCGACGCCAACCACAGTGTACAGCCCGTCAATGTCGAGCTCGTTATCGCCGTCGACGTCTCCTATTCGATGGATATGGACGAACTTGCCATTCAGCGCGAGGGCTATGCACAGGCCATCGTCTCGAAAGACTTCCTTCAGGCACTGAGGGCCGTTCCGGGCAGCAAGGTGGCCGTGACCTATTTCGAGTGGTCGATGTCAGGCGACGAGAAGATCATCGTTCCCTGGCGCATGATCGACGGCCCGGAATCGGCGGATGCAGTAGCCGCCGAGATCATGAAAACCCCGGTTCGCCGAGGTTCGAGTACCTCGATTTCCGGCGCGATTAATTTCGCGGTGCAGCTGTTCGAAGAGAGCCCCTATCGCGGGTTGCGGCGCGTCATCGATATTTCCGGCGATGGGCCGAACAACGATGGAGCGCCCGTAACCGGCGCGCGTGACGCTGCCCTGGAGAAAGGCATCATTATCAACGGCCTCCCGATCATGGTGAAAGAGCCATCGCTCTCGACGACCGATATCGAGAATCTCGATCTTTATTACGAGGACTGCGTGATCGGGGGGCCGGGCGCCTTCATCATGACGATCAAAGATCGCGAAAAATTCCAGGAAGCGATCCGGACCAAGCTTGTTCGCGAAGTTGCGGGCCTCGCGCCAGAGAGCGGGATCGTCCCAGCCGCTGAGAAAGAGCCTCGGGTGCCCTGTCTGATCGGCGAAAGAAAATCGCAGGAGCGCGGCCGGCGGTGAGTGTCGAGACCATCATTCAGAGCCGCCGGACGGATAGACTTTAGACAGCAGTTTATCATGGTCGCCGCCCCACGCGCCGGAGCATTGGAGGTGCTAACGTCCGTTCGTGGCCCACATCGACGAACTCCCGCGCTCGTCCAAATGGCAGTGTTCCGGGTCGACCGGAAATGGCTGACGTATGGCCAAAACGACGCGGCTGGCGAGCAGGTCTTGGAAATTGTGCCCCAGCAGGCCGTCGTGAGCATATATTGGGCATAAGGAGGTGCGATATGGCAACATCAGCTACCCAAGTCGCTTTTGATACGCCAGCGGCGGTGTTCCAGCTTCCGGCCACCGACGGCAAGACTTACGCACTAGACGACGTTGCGGGCGCAAAAGGCACAGTAGTCGTCTTCATCTGCAACCATTGTCCCTATGTTAAAGCGGTGATCGACCGCATGGTTTCGGACGCCCGCGTGCTGATGTCGGAGAGCATTGGCTTTGCGGCGATTTGCTCGAACGATGCGGCGAGCTATTCCGAAGACTCATTTGAGAATATGAAGCGTTTCGCGAAGGCTCATGATTTCCCGTTTCCATATCTCCACGACGAGACCCAGAGAGTCGCTCGGGCGTATGGGGCGGTCTGTACGCCGGACTTCTTCGGCTACAATGCCGACCGCAAGCTCAAGTATCGCGGCCGGCTCGACGAAGGGCGCACAACTCCGCCTCGCGCGGGGGCGCCCCGCGAGCTTGTCGAGGCCATGCGCGCGATTGCGACCACAGGTCTGGCGCCGGCTGACCAAAAGGCGTCTATTGGCTGCTCGATCAAATGGAAGGACAAATGAAGCCGATCCCTGTCAACGGGTTTCGCATTGAGACCGCCGCGTGCGGCATTTGCTGCACATGTGCGATTTGACTAGCGGCATCTCGAGGGCGCCGCGGCTGCTGCCGGGGTCGCATTCGCCGGCAGAGAACGTCACGAGGGCGAGTGCCTTCGTCCGCGTGTTTGCTTTGCAAAGATGAGGACCGACACGAAAGCGGCGAGCGCAAGGCTATCGACTACTAGCGTCAATATTTCCATTGCATGGCAATATGGCGTTGTTCCTGTCGCGCCTTTTCGGCGATTTGGCGCGCATATCGCCGGCGCTCGCCAGACGGATTACCGAGCTGATCCAGCGCACGGGCACTGCGAACCGTCGTGAGGCTTCTACAATGAAGGGCGCAAGCACATTGCTAGCCTGATCCTTCACTGGCTGGCCAGCGAATTCGTCCCCGGCGAGAACGGCACTGCTGCAGATCGGCGCGGGAGGCTAGGCGGGAAAGATTAAGAAATGACGCCGCAGAAAGGTATCATTATCGTTGCAATGGCCGAGGGGCGCCAGGTCGAGCAGGACTCGACGGCATCCTGTGCATCGTTGCCAGCACAACCTGACGAGTCCACCCTACGGGCCGTCATGTCAGGCGTCGGTCATCCCGCCATTCGCGCAAGGCGCGAGCCAACAAATCGCGGATTCCCGGCGTCACCCATGTCCACAATACTGAACCAACGATCGGCTCCTGCATCGAGCCAATTCACGATAGCTGAATCGAAATGCATAATGAAGGCGTCTTCCTGCTCCCTATGACCTGTCTTGAGGTCGAAATAATCGACCTGGCAGGCCGGGAAAAATTCGTTCAGCAACCGATCGAATTTCTGCAAGAGACCCTGCCGGCTCGCATCTCCAGTGGGAAATTCAGAGTGGGCAGAGAAAGAGCCGTACAGGCAGTCGTCAACTGTACCGGCCTCGTAGATGGTTCTGCCAAGTACACCATGCGGGCGCTCAGCATCGCCGTTGGGATGTTTCCTTATCGGATAATGGAATCCGCTGGTATGAAAACTAATCAAGTGGCCGCCGATTTCACGAAGCCGGAGCGGTTCCTGCGTCAGCCGTCCGAGGGCTTCCGCAGTCAGCCCATCAAGGACCATGTGCAAAAAATCCGATGTCAGGCTCTCGACCGTTGGACAAACGCGATAGCCCACTGTTCTGAACTGATCATCCCAAATTGGCTGTATCAAAGTCGACCCAGGAAATGCCGCTAGAGCGGCTGCGAGCAAGCGCCTTTGCGTGTCGAGGCGGCTTTCAAGCCAGACATCGTAAAAGGTTGTCGAACCGCTTAAGTCGCGACACCCTTCTCGCTGCATCTCCTCAGGCGCCGGCAGTGGCGGGCACACTCCGTCGATCGTGATCCCGAAATAGTTGCAAACCTGCTCGATCGACATGCCTCCATGCAATGGAGGACCAAAGCCAACATCCAGAAGGCGGGTCCCATCTGCAACACCGGGTTCGTTGGTCAAAGTCACCGAGAAATTTCCGCCCCGATAGCGGATATACACTTCCTTGCCCTCTTGCGTTTCACCCCAAAACTGCGCTGGCGCATATCCTCCGCCAGATAGTCGCGCGAGGTCGAGGCTCAGCGGCTCCACCTTGGGTGGCGTGAAATACCGAGAGTGCGAGTATTTGGATCGCCAATGATTCATTCTAGTTGCCGATCGACTTCACTCCCACTCAATCGTCCCCGGCGGCTTGCTCGTCACGTCGTACACCACCCTATTCACGCCCTTCACCTCGTTGATGATGCGCGTTGCGGTCTCGCCCAGAAACTTCATGTCGAACCGGTAGAAGTCCGCGGTCATGCCGTCGGTGGAGGTGACGGCGCGCAGGCCCACGACGTAGTCGTAGGTGCGGCCGTCGCCCATGACGCCGACGGTCTTCACCGGGAGCAGCACGGCAAAGGCCTGCCAGATCTCGTCGTAGAGGCCGTGCTTCCTGATCTGGTCGATGTAGACGGCATCGGCCTTGCGCAGGATGTCGAGCTTGTCGCGCGTGATGTCGCCGGGGCAGCGGATGGCGAGGCCCGGGCCCGGGAACGGGTGGCGGCCGACGAAGATTTCGGGCAGGCCGAGCTCGCGCCCTAACTCGCGCACCTCGTCCTTGAAGAGCTCGCGCAGGGGCTCGACGAGCTTCATGTTCATGCGCGCAGGGAGACCGCCGACATTGTGGTGCGACTTGATCGTCACCGAGGGGCCGCCGGTGAAGGAGACGCTCTCGATCACGTCGGGGTAGAGCGTGCCTTGCGCGAGGAAGTCGGCGCCGCCGATCTTCTTGGCCTCCGCGTCGAACACGTCGATGAAGAGGCGGCCGATGGTCTTGCGCTTCACTTCCGGATCGGTGACGCCATCGAGCTCACCGAGGAACTGTTTTGACGCGTCCACGTGCACGAGCGGGATGTTGTAGTGGCCGCGGAACAGATCGACCACCGTCTTGGCCTCGTCGAGACGGAGGAGACCATGATCGACGAACACGCAGGTGAGCTGGTCGCCGATCGCCTCGTGGATCAGCACCGCGGCGACGGCTGAATCGACGCCGCCGGAGAGGCCGCAGATCACCCTGCCCTTGCCGACCTGGTTGCGGATCTTCTGGATCGCCTCCTCGCGGAAGGCACGCATGGTCCAGTCGCCGGATAGGCCAGCGATCTTGCGCACGAAGTTGCGGATCAGCTTGGCGCCATCGGGCGTGTGCACCACCTCGGGATGGAACATCAGGCCGTAATATTTACGCTTCTCGTCCTGGATGATGGCGAACGGCGCGTTCGGCGAGGTGCCGGCCACCGTGAAGCCCGGCGGCATCCTGGTGATGCGGTCGCCATGGCTCATCCAGACCTGGTGCTTGCCGCCGAGCTTCCAGGTGTCCTCGAACAGCCTGCTCTCGGCCTTCACCTCGACATCGGCGCGGCCGAACTCGCGGTGATGGCCGCCCTCGACCTCGCCCCCGAGCTGGGCCGCCATGGTCATCTGGCCGTAGCAGATGCCCATCACGGGCACGCCGGAGGCGAAGATGAGTTGCGGGGCGCGCGGCGAGCCCTCTTCGTGCACCGATTCCGGTCCGCCGGAGAGAATCACCGCCTTCGGCTTCATCTCCTTGAAGGCTTGTTCGGCCTTGTTGAACGGGACGATCTCGCAATACACGCCGTCCTCGCGGACGCGACGCGCAATGAGCTGCGTCACCTGGCTGCCGAAGTCGACGATGAGAATCTTGTCGTGCGCCGAGGCCACATGGGGCGACGACGGGGAGCGGTCGTTCTGTGCTGCTGTCATGGCAAGCAAATACGCGAGCGGGGACAGCCCCGCAATGCCGGAAACCGGCTTTCCCGCCGGATTTTTGGGCCGATTTCGGGGGAAAATAGCCGCGTCGGCAACAGGTGAGCGAAGACTCACTTGCGCCGTTCCCACCCGACTGCGCTGAGCCGTGCCGGCAAGGACGGTAGCCAAACAAGGACGGTATACCCAAGATGCAGCGCAAGATAGAAAAGTCATACGATTCCCGACCCGCGGGCGGCGCCTTGAAGTAGCCTGAATATCTCGTTATATTTCAAGCATCGATACTTGGCCGAACGACTGGGCCGCTTCGCCTCGTTTTTGACGGGCGCGCACGCTTCAGATGATTTCTCCAAAACATCGACCAATCCGGATCATGGGCGCATTGATGCGTACCGGTCCACGTGCGTACTTCCCAAATTAAAGGATATTCCCATGGCTATGGGCACCGTGAAGTGGTTCAACAATCAGAAGGGCTTCGGTTTCATCCAGCCGGATGACGGCGCGAAGGACGTTTTCGTTCACATCAGCGCGGTCGAGCGCGCGGGTCTCAGCACCCTCAACGAAGGCCAGAAGGTCTCGTTCGACATCGTCGCAGACCGCCGCAGCGGCAAGTCTTCGGCCGACAACATCCGCGCCGGCTAGTCCGCCCGCGCGACGCACTAGCGCGCTCTGTCCACGGACGTACTGGCAGAGCGTAAGCGATCAAGCCCCGGCACCGAGCTTCGGTGTGCGGGGCTTTTGCTGTTGCCACGGGACAGCGCCGCCCGCTTTCCGCGGTCATTCCCCGCGAAGGCGGGGAATCCAGTGCGCCGCGGCCTATCAATTCAATACGGACGTCTCGGAGTACTGGATCGCCCTGTCCCGGCTGCGCCAAAGGCTTCGCCGGGCGCTCCGGTGTTGGGCCGGCGAAGCTTCAGCGAAGACGGCAAGCAGGGCGATGACAGTTGTGATTGTGGATCCACATCGCGCTTGGGCGGTGTGGGTTACGCTGCCTTCTTCAGCACCGACACGAAGAAGCCATCAGTGCCTGTGCGCCTTGGCGTCATCAGCCAGCCTTCGTCGGATTGCAGCGCGGCCTCGGCAAAGGCTTCCGCCTTGTCCCAAAGCACGCTCGCAGTCTGCTCACTCGGCACGACCGAGAATTCCGGATGGCGCGCCACGAATGCCCTCACCTGCTCGCCGTTCTCCTCCGACAGCACCGAGCAGGTGACGTAGGCGATGCGGCCGCCCGCCTTCACCAGCGGCACGGCGCGCTCGAGCACCTCGGCCTGGTCCTTCAGCCGGATCTCCAGCGCACCCGGGCGCATGCGCCATTTGGCGTCGGGGTTGCGGCGCCAGGTGCCGGTTCCCGTGCAGGGGGCGTCGATCACGACGAGGTCCGCCGAGGCGCGAATCTCGGCGAGCGGATCGGCCTCGCCCTTGGGCGTGCGGATCTCCGCATTGTGGACGCCTGCGCGCGACAGCCGGTCATGGATCGGGGCGAGCTGGCGCTTGTCGCGGTCGGTCGCGATCAGGCGCCCCTTGCCCTGCATGAGGGCCGCGAGCGCCAGCGTCTTGCCGCCCGCACCGGCACAGAGATCGATCACCTGCTCGCCGGGCTTTGCCGCCGTGAACAAGGCTGCAAGCTGCGAGCCTTCATCCTGAACTTCAATGGCGCCCTTGATGAAATCCTCCTCGGCCTGGATGCCGGGATTGCGCGCGTCGGCGCCAAGCTCGATGCGCAGGCCGTTCGGCGACCACGGCGTCGGCTGCGCCTTCAGATGAGATAATCGGCCGAGGACCTTGTCACGACTGCCTTTCAGCGTGTTGACGCGCAGATCCAGCGGCGCGCGGCTCGCCATTGCCGCGGCTTCGGCCGCGCGGGTCTCGCCGAACACTTTTGCAAGGTGCGGATCGAGCCAGTCGGGATAGTCGCCGGCAACCGCTGCCGGTGCATCCTCGAGGGAACGCGAGGCGAGCGCGGCCGCTTCCGCCTCCGTCAGCGGCGCCGGCGCATAGCGGCCGCCGTCGAACAGCGCCGCCATGGTCGGGGTATCCATGTCGCGCTCCAGGCGCAGCATGCCGATCAGGCGGGCGCGCGCCGTGTCGGACTCCATGAGATACGCACTCGAGGCGTAGCGGCGCAGAACGTCCCAGACGAGGCCGGCGATCGCGGCGCGGTCGCCGGAGCCGGCAAAGCGATGCGCAGTGCCCCACTCCTTCAGCGCCTTCGCCGCGGGCACTCGGTCTCTCTCAATGGTGTCGATCAGTTCGATGGCCGCGGACAGCCGGGCAGCAGGGGTCATTTCACTCTTTCAGATCAAGTCTGACGACCAAGCGTCAGATCAACAACAGAATCTTCAGCGCGAAGTAGACCCACATCGCAAGCAGCACAAGCATGCCGGCGAGCCAGACGGTCGAGCGCTGGCCGAGGTCGTTGGAGTTGACGAAGACGCCGGCATGGACGAACCGGGCCACCACGAATACCCATGACATCAGCACGATGAAGAGATCGGCATGGCGCAGCGGCAGCGCCAGTGCGATCAGCACGTAGAACAGCACCGGCAGTTCGAACTGGTTGGCAAAGCAATTGGCGATCTGTGTGGCGCGCTTCGGCCAGTTCGGCTCGCCGAGCGCGATGTCGCGGATTTTGGTCTCGCCGGAGACCAGCGTCTCGCGCCGCGCCAGCGCCATCCAGATCAGGAGCGCGAAAGTCAGCGCGACCTGAGCGAAGACCGGCAGCAAAACCATTTGAACGGACATCGGAATCCTTTCCGCCTGGTGCGGAGGCAAGACCGTCATTAGCCGGCGCCGCTAGCCCTGACAATCAACGACTTGAACCGCCGTTCCCGCATCTGCCACCAACTATCGATAGTTTAAGCGATTTTGGCCTTCGCCGCCGCGCGCGAGCCGCGTGCTGTGACCGTCACGGTTCCGACGTCTGTCGGGACTAACATGGCGCCATGTCCGAATTCCGCCTGACGCAGATCTCAGACACGCACCTTGGCCGCCGCTTCCCGGGCCTCATCGCGAACTTCCAGCGGGTCGCTGGGCACATCGACGCCGCCCGGCCCGATCTCGTCGTCAACACTGGCGATGTGTCCTTCGACGGCCCGACCAGCCGCGACGACATGGAGTTTGCAAAAACCCTTCACGACGCGCTGCCCGCGCCGTGCCGCTATCTGCCGGGCAATCACGACATCGGCGACAATCCGACCGCGATCGGGCCCGCACCCGCGCCTCCGGTGGACGAAGCGCACCGCCGGCAATTCTGCTCCGTCTTCGGCCACGACCATTGGCAGTTCGAGGCGGCCGGCTGGTGTTTCATCGGCCTCAACTCGCTGGTGATGAATTCGGGACTTGGGTTCGAGCCCGAGCAGTTCGACTGGCTCGCCTCGCAATTGTCTCGCGCAGACGGCAAGCCGATCGCGCTTTTTGTGCACAAGCCGCTGTTCTTGAACAGACCCGACGACCCCGAGACCGTCGACACCGCGATCCGCTACGTGCCCCAGCCGGCGCGGCAGCGCCTGATCGAGATGATGGCTGGCGCCGATGTCCGCCTCGTCGCCAGCGGGCACGTCCATCAGCGGCGCGATTTCACCTATGGCCGCACAAGGCATGTCTGGGCGCCCTCCGCCGGCTTCGTGATCTCCAGCGATACGCGCCAGGTGCGGATCGGGATCAAGGAGACCGGACTGGTCGAATACCGCTTTCAGCCCGACGGTTTTGAGGTGCGCCACGTCAGGGCGGCCGGACAGGTCGACGTCGACATCGAGGAATTGCTGGCGCAGATGGGCCAGCCTCATCCCTAGGCCGCGCTCTTCAGAACGCGACCAAGGAGGTCGAGCTGAAATTCCTGATCCGCCAGTCGCCGGCCCATGTCGGCGTGCGCCAGGGTGAGCAGAACCTGCTCAACTGGATCAACACCGACATCTTCACGAACAAGCTCAACGGCAAGCTCGGCGCGCTGCATCTCAAATGGTTCAAGGAAGAACAGTTGCTGCCGACATTGTAAGCTTGGGCAACGCTCCTGCGCGCCGTGCGCGGGAGCTCACCTTCACGAGGAGAATTCAGATGATCAAACGTTACGTCGTCGGCCCCCGTATGAGCCAGGCCGTCGCCGCCGGCGGCATGGTGCACATTGCCGGTCAGGTCGCCGATGACCGCAAGGCCGGCATCGTGTCGCAAACCCAGCAGGTGCTCGCCAAGATCGACGCGCTGCTGAAGGAAGCCGGCTCCGATCGCTCCAAGCTCGTGGCGGTCAACGTCTTCCTGCCGCACATCACCGATTTCGACACCATGAACTCGGTCTATGACGCCTGGATCGATCCGGCCAATCCGCCTGCGCGCGCCTGTGTCGAAGCCCGTCTCGCAGATCCCGATCTGCGCGTCGAGATGACCGCAGTCGCCTTGCTCTAAAGGCCCTTTGTTCCAGCCTTCGGCCGGCGTCGGCGACGACGCGGCCCTGAGGCCATCCATGCATACCGCACTTTTTCACGAGATCCTGGTCGAGCGCGGCAGCGTCTAACGCTTACGCGACATCCCTCAGATCCTGCTGGATCGCGGCCAGCAGCGATTGCAGGGCGTCGCTGTTCACGGGCTTTGCACTCGCGACCACCCGCGGCGCGGGGCGCTTGGGAAAGACCGGCCGGGCCGGAAATGGCGGCGGAGACAGCGCTGCGGCTGCCGTGCTTTCGGCCTCATCATCGCTGTGAACGAACTTGCCATGCAGCACGTCGTCGTGACGGCCCATGATGAACATGGTCGCCCAATAGCCGGCGGCCAGCACAATTACGCTGAAAATACCAATCTCTAACATCATCGCACCAAAATATGCGCGATGATTCAATGCCTTCGCCGGCCCGTCAATGAACGGAGGGTCACACCTGCGGCTTTTACGGGCCGGTGTTGCCGATTGGTGACTCTTTGTGAACCAGGCGCCGGCGCGCGGAGGCCGGCGACCGCCCATCAAGTCTTATCCGGCCCGACCCGAACGAGTTGCTTGCCGAAATTGGCGCCCTTCAGGAGGCCCATGAAGGCGCCGGGCGCACTGTCCAGGCCCTCGGTGACGAACTCCTTGTACTTGACCTTGCCCTCGCGGACCCAGGCGGACATGTCGCGCAGGAAGTCGCCGTGGCGGGCGGCAAAGTCGCTGACGATGAAGCCGCGGAAGGTCAGCCGCTTGGTCAGCGTCGCGCGCATCATGCTGGCTGCCCATTTCGGCGGCTTGGCCTCGGTGTCGTTGTAATGCGCGATCAGGCCGCAGACCGGCACGCGAGCGAAGGCATTGAGCTGCGGGAAGACCGCTTCGAACACCGCGCCGCCGACATTCTCGAAATAGACGTCGATGCCCTTGGGGCATGCGTCCTTCAGCCTGGCCGCGAGATCGGTTTCGCGGTGATCGACGCAGGCATCGAAGCCGAGCTCCTTCACAACGTAGTCGCACTTGTCCTTGCCGCCGGCGATGCCGACTGCACGTGCGCCCTTGATCTTCGCGATCTGGCCGACGGCCGAGCCCACCGCGCCGGAGGCGCCGGCCACGACGACGGTCTCGCCGGCTTGCGGCTTGCCGATGTCGAGCAGGCCCGTATAGGCGGTCATGCCGGGCATGCCGAGCACGCCGATCGAGGTCGAGATCGGCGCCAGCTTCGGATCGACCTTGATCAGTCCCTTGCCGTTCGAGACCGCATGCGTCAGCCATCCGGCGCGCGTGCGCACGATGTCGCCCTTGGCGAAATCGGCATTGTTGGAGGCTATCACCTCGCTGACCGTCTCGCCCTCCATCACGCCGCCGATCGGCACCGGCGCGGCATAGGACGGACCTTCGCTCATGCGCCCGCGCATATAGGGATCGAGCGACAGCCAGATCGTGCGCAACAGCACCTCGCCTGCGCCCGGCGTTGGGACTGCGAATTCCTCGATGCGGAAATCAGACGGCTTTGGCTCGCCAACGGGACGCGCGGCGAGAACGATGCGCTTGCCTTGGGACATGATGGCTTCCTCACTGTTTTATTCGTCATAGCGAGCGAAACGGAGGGAACGAGGCGCGTCAATACAAAAGGACTAGATTGGGGGATGACGGTGGCGCGCACGCGCTCACAATATTCTCGGTGTCATCGCCCGCCTTGTGCGCAATTGCGCACTGGAGCGGGCGATCCAGTATTTCAGAGGCGGTGATGGATACGGAGAAGCCGCGGCGTACTGGATGCCCCGCTTGCGCGGAGCATGACAGCGATACGCGAGGCGAGCGCGCGAAAACCAGCGCGCAGCCCGGACGCCTAACCCCCGCCCGGATAGTTCGGGGCTTCGCGCGTGATGGTGACGTCGTGGACGTGGCTTTCGCGCAGGCCCGCGCCGGTGATGCGGACGAAACGCGCCTTCTCATGCAGATCCTTCATGTCGCGCGCGCCGACATAGCCCATCGCGGCGCGCAGGCCGCCGGCGAGCTGATGCATGACGTTACCGACCGGCCCCTTGTAAGGCACCTGGCCCTCGATGCCTTCGGGCACGAGCTTCAGGGTGTCCTTGATGTCCTGCTGGAAGTAGCGATCGGCCGAGCCGCGCGCCATCGCGCCGACCGAGCCCATGCCGCGATAGGCCTTGTAGGAGCGGCCCTGCCACAGGAACACCTCGCCGGGCGTTTCGTCGGTGCCAGCGAGCAGCGAGCCGACCATCGCAATGTCGGCACCGGCCGCGAGCGCTTTCGCGAGGTCGCCGGAGAACTTGATGCCGCCGTCGGCGATCACGGGAATGTCCGCCTTCTTCGCCGCTTCCACCGCATCCATGATCGCGGTGAGCTGCGGCACGCCGACGCCAGCGACGATACGCGTGGTGCAGATCGAGCCCGGGCCGATGCCGACCTTGATGCAGTCCGCGCCCGCATCGATCAGCGCCTGCGCGCCGTCTTCGGTCGCGACGTTGCCGGCGACGACCTGCACCGAGTTGGACAGACGCTTGATGCGGTTGACGGCATGGAGCACGTGACGGGAGTGACCGTGCGCGGTGTCGACGACGACGAGATCGACGCCGGCGTCGATCAGCCGCTCGGTGCGCTCGAAGCCGGTATCGCCGACGGTGGTCGCGGCAGCGACCCGCAGGCGGCCCTGCGCGTCCTTGCAGGCGAGTGGATGGGCGACCGCCTTCTCCATGTCCTTGACGGTGATCAGGCCGACGCAGCGATACTGGTCGTCGACGACGAGCAGCTTTTCGATGCGATGCTTGTGCAGCATTCGCCTCGCTTCATCCTGGCTGACATTCTCTCGTACCGTGACGAGATTTTCGTGCGTCATCAGCTCGGAGACTTTTTGCCGGCGGTCGGTGGCAAAGCGCACGTCGCGGTTGGTGAGGATGCCGACCAGCTTGCCCGGCGTGGTCTTGCCCGCGCCGGTGACGACGGGAATGCCGGAGATGCCGTGATCGCTCATCAGCTTGAGCGCGTCGTCCAGCGTGGCGTCGGGGCTGATGGTAAGCGGGTTCACCACCATGCCCGACTCGTATCGCTTGACCTGCCGCACCTGCGCGGCCTGCCCTTCGGGATCGAAATTGCGGTGGATGACGCCGAGGCCGCCGGCCTGCGCCATGGCGATCGCCATGCGGGCCTCGGTGACGGTGTCCATGGCGGAAGCCATGATCGGGATATTGAGCGGAATGGCGCGCGTGACGCGAGAGCGGATGTCGACCTCGGATGGAAGCACGTCCGAGAGGCCCGGCTTCAACAGCACGTCGTCGAACGTAAAGGCTTCGCGGATGCCTTGAAGTTGCACCGTGGCCATATGCCAACTCCTTCCTGCGGCCGTGCCGCAAATGCTTATGGATGAGCGCCGCCCTCGGCGTACCTTGCGGCAGCACCGTCGAATCGGAGCCCATCGGTGGGGTTGACGCCGGTCGATAGCACGGCCGGGTGACGAATCAAAGCAATTCGGCCCGATTGCCAGCCATGCACAGGCTTTTTTGCGCCTTTAGCGCGGATAACCTGGCGGCGGGCCGTGCTGGCGAATCGCGTCCACGACCTCCCGATGCCGCCGGTCCTCCCGCTTCATGTGCACCGCGATGACCGCATGCGCCGACGGGACCAGCAGCAAAATATGGAAAACCAGGCCGAAAATCACGCAAACCACGCACAGGACGAGGTTGAAGATCGCCGAGAACGGCTGCCCGTTCAGGAGCAGCCCGATCGGCGGAAGAAGCGCGGCAAGGATGTAGATCATCGCGGGATCTCCAGCAGGCGCTGCAACCCGGGACACAGTCTGGGGGCCGCACCGTCACGCAGGATTTAGGTGCTATGCGCGGTTCCGCAATGGTCTCGAAGCAGCGACGGTGTTAAGCCGCATCGCTCACCTCTCCTTCCGATTTTCCATTAAATATCCGTCATGTCGGTCAACAAGCAACGCGTGATCCCGCTGATCGTAGCGACCGCCCTGTTCATGGAAAACATGGACTCGACGGTGATCGCGACGTCCCTGCCCGCGATCGCCGCCGACATCGGCACGAGCCCGCTGACGCTGAAGCTCGCGATCACCTCCTATCTGTTGTCGCTGGCGGTGTTCATCCCCGCGAGCGGCTGGACCGCCGACCGGTTTGGCGCGCGGCTGGTGTTTGCCATCGCGGTGGGCGTGTTCATGGTCGGCTCGGTCGGCTGCGCGCTGTCGGGCTCAGTAGTCGACTTCGTG
Organism: Bradyrhizobium sp. UFLA05-108; assembly: GCF_059803455.1. NCBI lineage: Bacteria > Pseudomonadati > Pseudomonadota > Alphaproteobacteria > Hyphomicrobiales > Nitrobacteraceae > Bradyrhizobium > Bradyrhizobium sp. UFLA05-108. The sequence continues at coordinate 30,894 of NZ_JBANAZ010000032.1, forward strand.
TTCGCGCGCATTCTCCAGGGCATGGGCGGCGCGATGATGACGCCGGTCGGGCGGCTCGTGCTGCTGCGTTCGATCGACAAGAGCGACCTCGTCAACGCCATGGCCTGGGTCACCGTTCCCGCGCTGATCGGTCCTGTGGTCGGCCCGCCACTCGGCGGCTTCATCACGACCTACGCGTCGTGGCACTGGATTTTCCTGATCAACCTGCCGATCGGTCTGCTCGGCATCTTCATGGCGCTGCGCTACATCGATCCGATCAAGAGCGAGGCGCAGGAGCCGTTCGATCTCAAGGGCATGCTGCTCGCGGGCATTGGACTTGCCGGTATTGCCTTCGGCCTGTCGGTCGCGGGCCTCAATCTGCTGCCCTGGAGCACCGTGCTCGCGCTGGTCGCGGGCGGCGCGATCTCGATGACGCTCTACGTCGTGCATGCGCGGAAAACCGGATCGCCGGTGCTGGACTTTTCGCTGCTGAATCTCGCGACGCTGCGCGCGGCCGTCATCGGCGGATTCATGTTCCGGCTCGGCATCGGCGCGCTGCCATTCCTGCTGCCGCTTCTGATGCAGATTGGCTTCGGGCTGACGCCGTTCCATTCGGGCCTCGTGACCTTCGCCTCTTCGCTTGGCGCCATGGGCATGAAGACGCTGGCCGCGCGCCTCATCCGCGCCTTCGGCTTCCGCAACCTGATGACGGTGAATGCGATCATCAGCGCATTCTTCCTCGGCGTATGCGCGCTGTTCACGGTGACGACCCCGCTGCTCATCATCATGGTCATCCTCGTGGTCGGCGGTTTCTTCCGCTCATTGGAGTTCACCGCGATCAACACGGTTGCCTATGCGGAAGTCGAGGCTCCGCAGATGAGCCGCGCGACCACGCTCGTCAGCGTGAACCAGCAACTCGCCGTCTCCGCTGGAGTCGCGGTCGGCGCCTTCTCGGTGGAATCGACGATGTGGTTCCGCCACGTCACCGAGATCGACGCCACCGTGTTCTGGCCCGCTTTCATCGTCGTCGCGCTGACGTCGGCGGCCTCGAGCTGGTTCTTCTGGCAGATGCCTCAGGACGCCGGCCACGAGATCTCCGGCCGCAAGGCGGTCGAGATCGCCAGCCGCAAGGGCGCCGCCAAGAGCGCGGCGAGCGCCGCCGTCAAGGCGGCGACGGAGGATACGCAGGACATGCGGGATCAGCGCCTGGGGTAGGCGAAAGCAGAGTGCCAATCCCTCATCCTGAGGAGCGCGGAACGCGCGTCTCGAAGGATGAAGGCCCCGCCGGTGGCCTCGCCCTTCGAGACGCCGCTACGCGGCTCCTCAGGGTGAGGGTCAGCCGCCTGAATTCACTACTCTCGCGCAGCGTCGAGCCGTTTCGGAAGCGGCTCGCCAAAAATCCGGAAAATAACCCATGCAAAGTAGCAGGGAGCGCCGCGACCTACTTCGTATTTTTCGAACTCGCTTGACGCGTCGGGCAAATCATTGGCAATATGCGACCGTGGCGCAATTCGCGAAAGTCTAAAGGACCCGTCCGAAAGCGGCATTCAATTGGGCGTAGGGCAGCGTCGGCGCACGGGTTAGGCCGAGCGCCTCGGCGCCTTGAGCTTGATCATTTGAAGCCGTTACCCGTTCTGCGTTCCATCCACGTAGCCGCCGCCAATCTGTGTTCCTGGAGCGAGCAGCCCTTTGCCGGGAACATGATTGATCTCCAGCCTCGTGCCGTCTGGATCCTCGAACAGCACCGAGTAGTAGCCGGGAGCAAAACTGTCGTCTCGCGGTTCGTGGATGATATGTACGCCGATCTTTACGAGGAAGTCATACGCCTCGTCGACATCGGCACGCTCTCGCGCGCGGAAACAGTGGTGATGCAATCCAACGGAGCCCTGGCGGAATCGTTGGCCAACATACTCCTCCGCGGGCGCATGAACGCCAAATCCCGTACGGCCGCCGACACAATAGAAGGTGTTCACCGTGTCGGCCACGATCGTAAGGCCCATAAACGGTAGTAGTTGTCCGTAGAAGGCACGTGCGGCTGGAAAATTTCCAGCCGTGATGAATGTGTGGGCAACGCCATTGATTTGCATGCTCGGTCCTCCCGCAAATATCCATTTTCGCAATGATCAATTTTACGAACAATAGTCTGGGCATGCTTAGGTCCGCTGCACCTCAGATAGCGGCGCAATAGCCGACCTCGCCAGAAGTTCGAGTTGGGCCATCCCACTACGACCGTCCTCGTGGAAAGTGTTGAACGGGCTCAGGGATCACAACCCAATCGTGCTTGCCTTCCTCCCAAACTGACCGAACGGGAGCCGGGTATGTTGGATCGCATATCGCCCCGACAACGATCCCGATCAAGGTGGGATGCTTTCCGGCACGGGCATAGACGGTAGACCCGCAGGTTGGGCAGAAGAATGTCTCGAACGTGCTACCTGTTGCAGTCGGCCTCTCATAGCGGGTCGCCTCGCCTGTGATCTTGACGCTATCATTGGAGTAGTAGGCTAGTACGCCGAACGGCGACCCGCTTCGCCGCTGACAGTCGCTGCAATGACAAGCGACAACCGACGAGCTCGGGCCCGGTAAATTCACGGAGAGCTGCCCGCACTGGCACTTGGCATCCATCGTAGACTCCATTGCTTCCTTCCTGGCACAGTAGCGCTGGGCACAAGGTCCGCAATGGATCAAAATGAAGGGCTCAACGTCAGTAGCGGATCTCAATGAAGTCTCTGTCCGCTACTTCGCTGACGCCACGAGCGGGCTGGTGAATGACGGTCGCGCCCTAGTTGTTGCCGCGGAACCCCGTCGCCAGCACGTAGCGCTCCGACGAGTCCTGCCTACTCGCCGCCGGCTTGACGTGCCGCACGGTCGCAAAATCGCGCTTGAGCTGGGCGAGCAGCTCGGCGTCGGCGCCGCTCTGGAATGTCTTGGCGAGGAACGTCCCACCGGGCTTCAGCACGTCACAGGCAAAGGCCGCTGCTGTCTCGACGAGACCCACGATGCGGAGCTGGTCGGTCTTGCGGTGGCCGGTGGTGTTGGCGGCCATGTCGGACATCACGATGTCGGCGCCGCCGCCCAGCATCGCGGTGAGCTTGTCCGGCGCCGCGTTGTCCATGAAATCGAGCTTCGCGAAATCGACGCCGGGAATCTCCGGCATCTCCAACAGATCGATCGCGACGACCTTGCCCTTGCCGTCGACCGAGCCGACGCGCTTGGCCGCAATCTGGCTCCAGCCGCCGGGCGCGGCGCCGAGATCGACCACGGCCATGCCGGGCTTGAGAAGGCGGAATTTGTCGTCGATCTCGAGCAGCTTGAACGCGGCCCGCGAGCGATAGCCTTGTGCCTTGGCCTTGGCGACATAGGGATCGTTGAGCTGGCGCTCCAACCAAAGCTTCGACGACAGCTTGCGCTTGCCGCCGGTCTTGACCTGGACGTGCAAGCGGCCGGTGGTGTCTTTCGCCATCTCACCAGCTCCTGAGCGCGCCGTCCTCGCGCATCATCTCGACCAGCATGCCCTCGCGAAGGCCGCGGTCAGCGACGCGCAGGCGCGGCAGCGGGAAGGCGCGGCGGATGGCATCGAGAATGGCGCAGCCGGCGAGCACGAGATCGGCGCGCTCGATGCTGATGCAATTGTTGCCCGCGCGCTCCTCATAGCTCATGCCGAGCAGCCTGTTGATGGTTGCCGTGATGTCGGCATCGTCCATCCAGATGCTGTCGATGCGACGGCGATCGTAGCGCGCGAGATTGAGGTGAATGCCGGCGAGCGTCGTCACCGTGCCCGAGGTGCCGAGCAGATGCATGTCGGCGAGATCGCGGCCATGCTCCTCGGCAAAGGGGGCGACATGCCGGGCGACCTCCTCTTCCATCGCCGCATAGGTCTTCCGCGTCACGTCGCGGCCGCCGAAGTGCTCGGCCAGCGTGACGACGCCAAGCGGAATCGACATCCAGGCCTTTATGCGCGGCTGCGGATTCTCGTCGGCCGGGTCGCGCTCGATACGCACCAGCTCGGTCGAGCCGCCGCCGATGTCGAACAGGATCGCGCCGCGCCCCCTGGGGTCGACCAGCGGCGAGCAGCCGAGCACGGCGAGCGCGGCCTCGGTTTCGCGGTCGATCACCTCGAGCTCGATGCCCGTCTCTGCCGCGACGCGACTGCGAAAGCCTTCCGCGTTCGACGCGGCGCGGCAGGCCTCGGTGGCGATCAGCCGCAGCCGCTTGGCCTTGCGCAGCTCGATCTTGTCGCGGCAGATGCTGAGCGCCGCGATGGCGCGCTCGATCGCGGCCTCGCTGATGCAGCCGGTGGCCGAAACACCCTCGCCGAGCCGGATGATGCGCGAGAAGGAATCGACCACGCGAAACCCGTCATTGGTCGGACAGGCGATCAGCAAGCGGCAGTTATTGGTGCCGAGGTCCAGCGCCGCGTAGACGCCGGTTCCCGACATTTGCGCAGGGACGGCGGTCGGTTCGACGGCCAGTGCCGCCGCAGCCATCGTCCCCAGCTCTCCGTGCGGCGCAAGGCCGTCGCGGAGCCGCGTGTGGTCATTCATACAAACTGTCTTTCCACGGCCCGAAAGGGCCGACCCGGAATTGCTTTTTCGCGGGAAACTTTAGCAGCGCTTGGGCCTCGCGCAACAACCCATCACAATGGGACCATGCCTATTCGTGCGTTGTCGTGAACGGGCCCGTGCGTTATCTGAACGGGGGTCCGGGCCTTCCGCCGCCCGCGAAACCCGCGCAAAAGCCGGCTTTTCAGGTCATTTCAATGCAAGAACACACCAAATCGTCTTCGCTCGAAAACGCTATTGCACTGCAAAAATACGGCGTCGGACAGCCGGTCCGGCGCAAGGAGGACGATACGCTGGTCCGCGGCTTGGGCCGCTATACCGACGATTTCAACCTGCCGGGCCAGGCCTATGCCGTGATCGTTCGCTCGACCCACGCCCATGGCGTGATCCGTGGCATCGGCACCGAGGCGGCCAGGGCGATGCCGGGCGTGCTGGGCGTGTGGAGTGGCACCGACCTTGACGCCGCCGGCTACGGCCCGTTCACCTGCGGCCTGCCGCTGAAGAACCGCGACGGCTCGCCGCTGCTCCAGACCAACCGCCAGCCGCTTGCGACCGACAAGGTCCGCTTCGTCGGCGATCCCATCGCCTTCGTGGTGGCGGAAACGCTGGCCCAGGCGCGCGATGCCGCGGAAGCCGTCGAGGCCGACATCGAGCCCCTGCCCGCGGTCACCGATCCCGAGGAAGCCGCGCAAACAGGTGCGCCGCAGCTTTACGACCACATCCCCGGCAACGTCGCGCTCGACTATCACTTTGGCGATGCCGAGAAGGTCGAGGCGGCCTTCGCCAGCGCCGCGCATGTGACCAGGCTCGACATCGAGAATACCCGCGTCGCCGTGGTCTCGATGGAGCCCCGCGTGGGGCTCGCCTCCTACGACAAGAAGACTGAGCGCTACACGATCCAGGTGCCGACGCAGGGCGTTTCGGGCAACCGCGCCAATCTCGCCAAGAACCTCAAGGTGCCGAACGACAAGGTGCGCATTCTCACCGCCAATGTCGGCGGCTCCTTCGGCATGAAGAACATCAACTACCCCGAATACATGTGCATCCTGTTTGCGGCGAAGACGCTGGGCCGTCCGGTAAAGTGGACCGACGAGCGCTCGACGAGCTTCCTTTCCGACAGCCACGGCCGCGCCCAGAAGATCCACGCCGAGCTGGCGCTCGATGCCGAGGGTCATTTCCTCGCAGCAAAGCTCTCCGGCTACGGCAATCTCGGCGCCTACATCACCGGCGTCGCGCCGAGCCCGCTCTCACTCAACACCGGCAAGAACTTTTCCAGCGTCTACCGCACGCCGCTGATGGCGGTCGACATCAAGACGGTGTTGACCAACACCACCTTGATGGGCGCCTATCGCGGCGCCGGCCGGCCCGAGGCGAACTACTACATGGAGCGGCTGATCGACCGCGCCGCCGACGAGATGGGGATCAGCCGGCTGACCTTGCGCAAGCGCAACTTCATCAAGCCGAACCAGATGCCGTTCCCGGCTTCCTCCGGCGTGACCTATGACAGCGGCGACTTCCAGGCCGTGTTCAACAAGGCGCTGGAGCTGTCGGACTATGAGAGCTTCTCCAAGCGCAAGAAGGAGAGCAGGAAGAGCGGCAAGCTGCGCGGCATCGCCATCGGCTCCTATCTCGAGGTCACCGCCCCTCCCGGCGTCGAGCTCGGCAAGATCGTGTTCGATCCCGATGGCACGGTGCAGCTCATCACCGGCACGCTCGACTACGGCCAGGGCCACGCGACGCCGTTCACGCAGGTGCTGTGCGCGCAGCTTGGCGTGCCCTTCGAGAACGTGAAACTCGTGCAGGGTGACAGCGACATCGTGCACACCGGCAACGGCACCGGTGGCTCGCGCTCGATCACCGCGAGCGGCATGGCGATCGTGGAATCCTCCCGCCTCGTCATCGAGAAGGGCAAGCGCGCCGCGGCGCATTTCATGGAGGCGTCCGAGGCCGACATCGAGTTCGCCGACGGCCGCTTCACCATCGCGGGCACCGACCGCAGCATCAACATCATGGACTTGGCCAAGCGCCTGCATGACGGCAAGGTGCCGGAGGGCGTGCCCTCCTCGCTCGACGTCGACCACACCACCGAGCCGGTGCCGTCGGCCTTCCCGAACGGCTGCCACGTCGCGGAGGTCGAGATCGATCCGGACACCGGCGTGGTGGAGATCGTGCGCTATAGCGCGGTGAATGATTTCGGCACGGTGATCAATCCGATGCTGGTCGCGGGCCAGCTCCACGGCGGCGTCGTCCAGGGCATCGGCCAGGCGCTGATGGAGCATGTCCGTTACGACGAGAGCGGTCAGCCGATCACGGGTTCGCTGATGGACTACGCGCTGCCGCGCGCGGAGGACGTTCCGTTCATGAGCGTCGGTGATCACCCGGTGCCGGCCACGAGCAATCCGCTCGGCACCAAGGGCTGCGGCGAGGCTGGCTGCGCGGGCAGCCTGTCGACGGTGGTGAACGCGGTGGTCGACGCGCTCTCCGACTACGGCATCAAGCACATCGACATGCCCCTGACGCCGGAGCGCGTGTGGCGGGCGATTCAGGACGCGAAGGGGACGGCGTGAGGGACGGCATTTTCGCCTCACACCTACCACTGTCATCGCCCGGCTTGCCCGGGCGATCCAGTACGCCGCAGCCGTCGTAATAGATCTCGATGTCTCTGGAATCCTGGATGCCCCGCCTTCGCGGGGCATGACAGCGAGTGAGAGGCACCCACCTGCCCCTTCCCGCGTTACGCCGCCGCCTGCTCCCGCGGCTGGTAGATCGCGATGTGCTGGCAGTGGGCGAGCGGTGTGTTGCCGTTGGCAACGACCAGCGCGTCGAGCTCGACGAAGCGGTGGCCCTTCTTCTCGTAGTTCGCGGTGACCCTTGCCCGCGCCGTGATCTCGTCGCCGGCGCGCGCGGCCGACAGCAACTGCATGCGGCTGCCGACATGGATCCATGGTCCGAGAACCGTGTTGTCGACCAGCACGCGATTCATGACGCGCTGGATCAGACCGGGATGACCAAGTCCTTCCCGCGCGAAGATCGGATCGGCCTCCCTGACCTCAGCGAGATACTCCGCAGCCGTCTCTCCCGCCCAGCAGCGCGGCGCGGTGCCGAACCATCTGCCAACCTCGAAGGTGACCGCATTGACGGGCTTGCGCTCGGCCACGGCGGGGACCTCGAGATAGTCGGCCAGAACGAGCGCGGGAGCGGACTCGGGCAGTGACGCCGCTCCGGTCGCGCAGAGCTCTCCGCGTGAAAACACCTCGATCGTGAGCACGCCGTTGTGCTCGACCGCGTCGACGTCGGCCGTCTCGCCGTCATAGACGGGCTTGACGAAGCGCGCCTCGATCAGGCCGCGGCCGAGGAAATCGCGGCCCCAGCGGGCGACCGGCACGTGCATCATGTAGGCAATGACGTCAACGCCGGGGACCAGCCCGCCGGAAAAGCCGAAGCGGCGCGCCACGGTGTCGTCGTGCATCTTGTTTTCAGATTGTTTGGCGGTGTTGTAGGCCTCAACACGGTAGGTTTCGAGCCGGGTCGGCATGCTGTCGCCCTGATTTTTGCTGCTTCAGAGGCCGATCGTAGGCCTGCAGGAACCCCGGTCAATCCCCTCGCCTTTGAGCGGCGAATGCGGTACCACGCGGCCGATGACGAGCCCTGCAGCCACGCCCCGCATCTATGTCGACGCCGACGCCTGTCCGGTCAAGGACGAGATCTATCGCGTCGCTGTCAGGCATGGCGTGCCCGTGAGCGTGGTCGCGGGTAATTTCATCCGTGTGCCCCAGGACCCGCTGATCGAGCGCATCGCCGCGGGCGCAGGGATGGACGCTGCTGACGACTGGATCGCGGAGCGGGCCGGTGACGGCGATATCGTGATCACCGCCGACATCCCGCTCGCGAGCCGCTGCGTGAAGACGGGGGCCGACGTCATCGCGCCGAACGGCAAGCCGTTCACCGAGGAGTCGATCGGCATGACGCTCGCGGTGCGCAACCTCATGACAGATCTGCGCTCGGCTGGCGAAGTCACCGGCGGCCCGAGATCGTTCGCGCCGCGCGATCGCTCCGCATTCCTGTCCGCGCTGGACCAGACCATCCGCCGCATCCAGCGCCGCCGAGCCGAGCAGGCCGCAACGGTCAAGGGCTGAGCATGGCGCCGCCGCTGATCCAGCTGAAAGACATCCGCCTCACATTTGGCGGCACGCCTCTGCTCACGAGCGTCGAGCTCAACGTCGCGCCGTCCGAGCGGGTCTGCCTGATCGGGCGCAACGGCTCCGGCAAATCGACACTGCTCAAGATCGCGGCCGGTCTCGTCGAGCCGGACGGCGGCACGCGCTTTGTGCAGCCCGGCTCGACTATCCGCTATTTGCCGCAGGAGCCGGATTTCGGCGATCATGCGACGACACTCGCCTATGTCGAGGCCGGGCTCGCGCCCGGCGATGACCACCATCAGGCGCGCTATCTGCTGGAGCAGCTCGGGCTCACCGGCGAGGAGAATCCGGCCAATCTCTCCGGCGGTGAGGCGCGCCGCGCGGCGCTGGCGCGGGTTTTGGCGCCCTCGCCCGATATCCTGCTGCTGGACGAGCCGACCAATCATCTCGACCTCACCACCATCGAATGGCTGGAGCAGGAGCTCAACAGCCGGCGCAGCGCGCTGGTGCTGATCAGCCACGACCGCCGCTTCCTCTCCAATCTCTCGCGCTCGACCGCATGGCTCGATCGCGGCAGGATCAAGCAGATCGATCGCGGTTTTGCCTCGTTCGAGGCCTGGCGCGACGAGGTGCTGGCCGAGGAAGAGCGCGACCAGCACAAGCTCGACCGCAAGATCGTCGACGAGGAGCACTGGCTGCGCCACGGCGTCTCGGGCCGGCGCAAGCGCAACGTCAAGCGGCTCGCCAATCTGCATGCGCTGCGCGCGCAGCGCCGCAATTATCGCGGCACGGCAGGCAGCGCCAACCTCGCCGCCGCGGAAGCAGAGGCCTCCGGCAAGCTGGTGATCGAGGCAAAGGGCATCACCAAGGCCTATGGTGAGCGCAGGATCGTCGAGAATTTCTCCACCCGCATCCAGCGCGGCGACCGGCTCGGCATCATCGGGCCGAACGGCGCCGGCAAGACCACGCTGGTCAATCTTTTGACCGGCGGGACAGAGCCGGACTCCGGCACCGTGCGGCTGGGGGCCAATCTCGAGATGGCGACGCTCGACCAGCATCGCGAGAGCCTCGATCCCAAATCGACGCTCGCCGAGGCGCTCACCGGCGGCCGCGGCGATCACGTCGTGGTCGGCGGCAAGCCGAAACACGTGGTCGGCTACATGAAGGACTTTCTGTTCGCACAGGAGCAGCGGGGCACGCCGCTGGAAGTGCTCTCGGGTGGCGAGCGCGGCCGCCTGATGCTGGCGCGCGCATTGGCGAAGCCGTCGAACCTCCTGGTGCTGGACGAGCCGACCAACGATCTCGACCTCGAAACGCTCGACGTGCTCGAGGAGATGCTCGGCGATTACGAGGGCACGGTGATCCTGATCAGCCACGACCGAGACTTCCTCGACCGCGTCGTGACATCGGTGATCGCGCCCGAGGGCAACGGCCGATGGATCGAATATGCCGGCGGCTACAGCGACATGCTGGCGCAGCGCGGCGCCGACCTGAAGCGCGAGACAGTGAAGGCGCAAGCTCCCGCCGAGAAGAAGGAAGATCGCCCCGCTGCCCCGACGTCCGCGCCAAAACGGCGGCTGAGCTTCAACGAGAAGCACGCGCTGGAAACGCTACCGAAGAAGATCGACACCCTGCATGCCGACATCGCAGAGCTTCAGCACGTGCTTGACGATCCCAATCTCTACGCCAAGGATCGCAAGAAATTCGACGATACATCTGCCGCGATCGCCAAAGCGCATGAGGAACTTTCCGCCGCGGAAGAACGCTGGCTTGAATTGGAAATGCTCCGCGAAGAGATCGAACAGGCATAGCGCGTATTCCGCAAAAATGGGCACCGGTTTTGCGATGGAAATACGTGCCAACTAAAGGATTCCCATGACAACGCCCCTCGCCGCCAAGATCGCTCGTGAATATGGCACGCCCTGCGCCGTCATCGACATGGACAAGGTCGAGCGCAACATCGCGCGGATCCAGAAGGCCTGCGACGACGCGGGCGTTGCCAACCGTCCACACATCAAGACGCACAAGAATCCGACGCTGGCAAAGATGCAGGTCGCGGCCGGCGCGAAAGGCATCACCTGCCAGAAGCTCGGCGAGGCCGAGATCATGGCCAATGCCGGCATCGACAACATTCTGATCAGCTACAATCTGCTTGGCGAGGAGAAGATGGCGCGCCTGGGGGCGCTGCAAACCAAGGCCAACATGACGGTGGCAGCCGACAACTCCACCGTGATTGCGGGATTGCCCAAGGCGGCCGCGGCCTCTGGCCGGCCGCTGTCGGTCGTCGTCGAATGCGACACGGGGCGCAAGCGCGCGGGCGTCGAGACACCGGCCGAGGCGATTGCGCTGGCGCGCGAGATCGCCGCCTCCAGGGGACTGCAATTTGCCGGCTTCATGCTCTATCCGACCGAGACCGGCTGGGCCGAGGCGCAGAAGTTCTACGACGAGGCACTGGCTGGCGTGCGCGCGCAGGGGTTAGAGGCCACGATCGTCTCGACCGGCGGTACGCCGAACCTCGTCAATATCGGCAAGCTCAAAGGAGGCACCGAGCACCGTTTCGGTACCTATATCTACAACGACCGCATGCAGGTGGCGGCCGGCTCCGCCACCTGGGACGACTGCGCGCTCCAAATTTACTCCACCGTCGTCAGCCGCGCCGCGCCCGAGCGCGGCATCCTCGATGCCGGCTCGAAGACGTTGACCACGGATACCGGCGGGCTCGACGGCCATGGCCTGATCCTGGAGCACCCCGAAGCCAAGATCGCGCGCTTCGCCGAGGAGCATGGTTTTCTCGATCTCTCCCGCAGCAATACGCGGCCGAATGTCGGCGATGTCGTCCGCATCGTGCCCAATCATGTTTGCGTCGTCGTCAACATGATGGACGAGGTCGTGATGGTGCGCGGCGACGAGATCATTGGAACGCTGCCAGTGGCTGCGCGCGGGAAGCTTAGGTAGGCGCCCCCGGGGGGATTCAGCCGTAGGGTGGGCAAAGGCGCGCAGCGCAGTGCCCACCATCTCTCAAAGATTGCGACAGAAGAGGTGGGCACGCTCCGCTTTGACCACCTACGATTTCGAGAGCCACTTCAACACGCCCCGCCCCGCGGCAACGCCGGTCGCGAACGACGCCTGCAAGAGATAGCCCCCCGTGGGCGCTTCCCAATCCAGCATCTCACCGGCGGCGAAGACGCCTGGCAATTTGCGGATCATGAAGTCCGCATTGAGTTCGTCGAACGAAATGCCCCCGGCGCTGGAGATCGCACGTGCGATTGCGGCCACGCCGATGAGCCTGACCGGCACGGCATTGATCAAGTCGGCGAGCCGCTCGGGCGGCTGTGATGAGAGCGATAGGCCCTCCTTGATCGCTGCCTCTTGCAGCAGGCCAACGGCAACCGGCGAGAGCTGAGCAGCTTTGCGCAGGAAGTTGGAGACCGACTGTTTGCCGCGCGGAGCGGAGAGCCGGTTGGCGAGCTGGCCTCGATCGAGATCTGGCCGCAGTGCGACGTGCAGAACCGCCTCGCCTTTACCCGCAATCGTCTCGCGCAATTCGGCCGACAGCGCATAGATCGCGCCGCCTTCGATGCCGGTACGGGTGATGATCGCCTCGCCGCGCACCGCGTGTCCGCCGAAGACGAGGGCAATGCCTTTCAGCGGCTGGCCTTCGAAGCGCGTCCGGAACACCTCGGACCAGGCGACATCGAAGCCGCAATTCGCAGGCCGTAACGGTGAAATCGTCACACCCTTCCCGGCAAGCGTACTTGCCCAGCCGCCGTCAGAGCCGAGGCGCGGCCAGCTTGCGCCGCCCAGTGCGAGCACGGTGGCGTCGGCCCCGATGGCGGAGGGGCCCTTCGGCGCCAGAAACAACAGCGGCCCCCCATCATCCCATCCGGTCCAGCGGTGGCGAAACGCAAACCGAACGCCGCCGGCGTCGAGCCGGCGTAACCAGGCCCGCAGCAGGGGCGAGGCCTTGAACGCCCTCGGAAACACACGCCCGCTGGTGCCGACGAAGGTCGGCTCACCCAGCGCCTCGCACCATTCACGCAACGCGTCCGGCGGAAACGCGTCGATTGCGGCTTGCAGCTTCCGTGCCGCCTCGCGGTAGCGTGCGATGAACTGCGGCAGCGGCTCGCTATGCGTGAGGTTGAGCCCGCCGCGGCCGGCCATCAGGAATTTGCGCCCCGCAGAGGGCATGGCGTCATAGACGGTGACGGCAGCGCCGCCCGCTGCCAACACCTCCGCCGCCATCAGCCCGGCGGGACCGGCGCCGATGACAGCGACGTTGGTCAGAGTTTTACCCCCGCGCGCGCGGCCGCCTGTGCGACGTACTTCTGCGTCTGCTCGAATGCGCCTTGCAGCGCCTTGGCCTTCGACATGTCGCTGATCTCTGCAAAACGCGCGGCGATCGCGTCCGGCGTCCAATCCGACTGCGCCAGGTTGATCCCTTCGCTCTCGACGATCCTGATCACCGCGAAGGAGCCCGCGCCGGCGCCCATGATGGTGCGGGTCGGGGCGTCCTCGCTGAGCATGTATTCGACTGCCGGCGTGATCGCCTCCGGTCTCATCAGTTGCAACGCCTGCGGCGGCAGCAGCTCTTCGGTCATGCGGGTGGCGGCCGTCGGCGAGATGATGTTGACGCGGATGTCGGTCTTGCGGCCCTCTTCGGCCAGTACGTTCATCAGGCCGACCATGCCGGATTTCGCCGCGCCGTAATTGGCCTGCCCGAAATTGCCATAGAGTCCGGACGACGACGTCGTCAGCACGATGCGGCCGTAGTTGCGGTCGCGCATGCCGGCCCACACCGCTTTGCAGCAGTAGAAGGTGCCGACGAGATGCACGTCGAGCACCTTCTGGAAGTCGGCCGCTTCCATCTTGCCGAACGACTTGTCGCGCAGGATGCCGGCGTTGGCGCAGAGCAGATCGACGCTGCCCCACTCCTTGGTGGCGCGCTCGACCATCGCAGTGACCTGCTCGAAATTGGAGACATCGGCGCCGTCGGCCATCGCGGTGCCGCCCGATTTACGGATCTCCTCGACGACGGCCTCGGCCGGCGACAGCGAGGCTCCGGTGCCGTCGCGCGCGCCGCCGAAATCGTTGACCACGACCTTGGCCCCGCGGCTCGCGAGCCCCAGAGCATGCGCCCGCCCCAGACCATTGCCCGCGCCGGTGACGATGGCGACGCGTCCGTCAAACCTGATTGCCATGGGAATGCTTCCTGGATGTTAGATCGTCATGACCGAGCTCGACCCGGCCATCCATCAGAATTGACAGGCCTTTGAGCAGCGATGGATTGCCGGGTCAAGCCCGGCGATGACGGGTACGTTCAGGCGAAATAGATCAACCCGAGCCATTCGGCGACCAGCGCCGGCTTGTCCTCGCCTTCGATCTCCACCGTGACATTGGTGCGAGACTGCAATTCCGTGGGCTTGCGGAGCTTGGCTTCGGCGAGCACGAACCGGCCGCGGACGCGCTTGCCCGAACGCACCGGCGAGATGAAGCGCAGCTTGTCGAAACCGTAGTTCACGCCCATCGTGGTGCCGATGATCGCCGGCATCACCTCGTAGGACATGATGGACAGCAGCGACATCGTCAGGAAGCCATGCGCGATCGTGGTGCCGAAAGCGGTCTCCTTCTTGGCGCGCTCGGGATCGACATGGATGAACTGGTGATCCTCGATCACATCGGCGTAGGTATCGATGCGCGGCTGGTCGATCAGGTGCCACGACGACACGCCAACCTCCTTGCCGACCAGGGCCTGATAGGCCTCCAGCGTGATCGGCGGCTTCTTCCAGACTTCGTTCATTCGCTTCAGGTCTCGCTTCTTGCTTTGGGCAGCTCAGGAAAATCCTCCTCGCGGAATTCCCGGCCGCGCAGCGGATCGCCGCGATCGTCGTCGCGTTCGAGCCTGCGTAGCTGCACGCGGCGGATTTTTCCAGAGATCGTCTTCGGCAGCTCGGTAACGATCTCGATGCGGCGGATGCGCTTGAATGGCGCAAGGCGCGCGTGCAGATGTTTGAAGATCGACAGCGCCGTTTCCGGCGAACGCTCGGCGCCCGAGGTCAGCAGCACGAAAGCCTTGGGGATGGCAAGCCGGATCGGATCCGGGCTCGGCACCACGGCAGCTTCAGCGACCAGCTCATGCTCGAGCAGCACGCTCTCGAGCTCGAACGGGCTGATACGGTAGTCGGAGGATTTGAAGACGTCGTCAGAGCGGCCGACGAAGGTGAGATAGCCCTCTTCGTCAGCGAACACCACGTCGCCGCTGCGATAGAGCTCGCCCTCGACGCCCGACAATTTGCCGTCGTCGCCCTGATAGCCCTGCATCAGCCCGGCGGGACGGCTGTCGCCGAGCACGAGCGTCACCTCGCCCTCCTTCGCGGGATTGCCGTCGGCATCGCTGATCTGCACGCGAAAGCCCGGCAGCGGCCGGCCCATCGAACCGATCTTGACCTTCTGGCCCGGCGAGTTGCCGGCAAGCGCCGTCGTCTCGGTCTGGCCGTAGCCATCGCGGATGGTGAGGCCCCAGGCGGCTCGCACCTGGTCGATGACTTCAGGATTGAGCGGCTCGCCGGCGCCGCAGGCTTCACGCAAGGACACCTTGAACGCGGCGAGGTTCTCCTGAATGAACAGCCGCCACACGGTCGGCGGCGCGCACAGCGTGGTGACGCCGCAGCGGCCGATGGTGGCGAGGAGACCTTTTGCGTCGAAGCGCGGCTGGTTGACCACGAAGACAGTGGCGCCGGCATTCCACGGCGCGAAGAAGCAGCTCCAGGCGTGCTTGGCCCAGCCGGGCGAGGAGATGTTGAGGTGGACGTCGCCGGGCTGCAGGCCCAGCCAGTACATCGTGGAGAGATGACCGACGGGATAGCTGCGCTGGCTGTGCCGCACGAGCTTTGGCTTTGCCGTGGTGCCCGAGGTGAAATAGAGCAGCATTGGATCGTCGGCGTTGGTCGGCCCGTCGGATGCAAAGCTCTCCGAGGCCTTCGCCGCCTCGTCATAGGAGAGCCAATCATCGGCAGCCCCGACGACGATGCGCACGAGCCCGTCCGCACCGAGGCCAGCAAACTTCGCGACCTGATCCTGCGCCGCGACCACCGCCTTCGCCTTGCCGCGATCGAGACGATCGCGCAGCTCATCCGCTGTGAGCAGCGTCGTGGCTGGAATCACGACGACGCCAAGTTTCATCGCCGCAAGCATGGTCTCCCAGAGTGGAACGACGTTGCCAAGCAACAGCAGGAGATGATCGCCGCGCTTCAGGCCCTGCGCGCGCAGGAAGTTGGCAACCTGGTTGGAGCGGCGCGACAGCGCGGCAAAGGACAGCTTGGTCTGCCGATCCTGCGCGGCATCGACGATCCAGAGCGCGGGCCGATCCCTGCTTTCATCGTTCACCGCCAGCTCGGCATCGAACCAGTCGAGCGCCCAGTTGAAGGGAACCGGATCGGGCCAGCGGAAGCCTTTGACCGCGGCAATGTGATCCGTGCGGTGCTCTAGCAGAAACGCGCGCGCTTCCTGAAATGTCGTCATGATCCGAGTCCGTCGAATTGACCTTCGAGCGTAGCTCGGATGGAGCAAAGCGCAACGCGAGGCCGGCTACGCGATTCGAAGAAGCCGTCCCGGATTTCGCTTCGCTCCATCCGGGCTACGAGCAAAGCCTCGCTATTGTCCAGCGAGGCTGCGAACGTGCTTGATAATTCCGGAAAAATCCACCCCGCCGTGACCGGCTGCGTCGAAAGACTGATAGATCTCCTGCGCATGCTTGCCGAGCGGGGTTGCGGCGCCCGCGGCCTTCGCGGCGTCCTGGGCCAGGGTCAGGTCTTTCACCATCAGCGCCGAGGCGAAACCAGGCTTGTAGTCGTTGTTGGCGGGCGAGGTCGGCACCGGTCCCGGCACCGGGCAATAGGTCGTCAGCGACCAGCACTGTCCCGACGAGGTCGAGGCCACATCGAACAGCGCCTGGTGTGAGAGGCCAAGCTTCTCGGCGAGTGCAAAGGCCTCGCTCACGGCGATCATGGAAATGCCG
Organism: Bradyrhizobium sp. UFLA05-108; assembly: GCF_059803455.1. NCBI lineage: Bacteria > Pseudomonadati > Pseudomonadota > Alphaproteobacteria > Hyphomicrobiales > Nitrobacteraceae > Bradyrhizobium > Bradyrhizobium sp. UFLA05-108. Next base: position 47,585 of record NZ_JBANAZ010000032.1, read on the forward strand.
AGGATCATGTTGTTGCAGATCTTTGCCGCTTGGCCGGCGCCGGCGCCGCCGCAATGGACGATCTTCTTGCCCATCTTCTCGAGCACAGGTCTTGCCGCCGCGAAGGCCTTCTCGTCGCCGCCGCACATGAAGGTAAGCGTCGCACCCTTCGCGCCACCGGTGCCGCCGGAAACCGGCGCATCGACCGAGAGCACGCCCTGCTTGCCGGCAAGCGCATGTGCCTGCCGCGCACTCTCAACGTCGATCGTCGAGCTGTCGATGATCAGTACGCCCTTGCTCATCGCCGGCACAATGTCGTTCCAGACCGCCAGGACATGCTTGCCGGCCGGCAGCATGGTGACGACGACATCGGCACCCTTCACGGCACCGGCTGCGCTCTCAGCGATGCTGGCGCCGTCGGCCTTGGCCTGGTTGCGCGAGGCCTCGACGAGATCGAACGCGACCACCTTGTGGCCGGCCTTGACCAGGTTGGCCGCCATCGGGCCGCCCATGTTGCCGAGACCGATGAATGCGATCGTGGCCATCTTCGTTTCCTCCACTTGAAAGCCGTTGTTAATTGAATTTCAGTTCGTCGGTGCCGATCTCGGCGAAGTACGGCGCGACCATGTCAGGCGTGACATTCTCAATCCGCGGCGGTGACCATTTTGGATTGCGGTCCTTGTCGATCACAGCGGCACGCACGCCCTCGCGGAAATCATCGCTGCGGAACACTTCGAGCGCGGCCCGGTATTCGCGGACGAGGCATTCTTCCAACGTCGACACCTTGCGCGCTAGCCGCAACAGCTTCAGCGTCACCACCATGCCGCGCGGCGATTTCTCGCCGAGTGTCGCGAGCGTGGACCGCGCGAAATCCGAGCCGTCGCCCTTGAGTGCAGCGACGACGTCTTCCATGCGATCGAAGGCGAACAGTGCATCAATCGTCGCCTGCTTTGCGGCTACGGGCCCTGCGGTCTCGTCGGTTGCAAAGTTGCCAATGAGCTTGCTCACCTCAGCCGCGGTTACGCCCGGACGAGCCTTCGTGAGCGCCTCGCGCAGCTCCGGCAGCTTCGCGGCGGGCACGACAGCATCGGCAAACTTCGCGTAGACCGCATCCGGCCCGTTCATGGTCTGGCCGGTCAGGCCGAAAAACGTGCCAATCTCACCCGGCGCGTGCGACAACAGGTAGGTGCCGCCGACATCGGGGAAGAAGCCGAGGCCGACCTCGGGCATCGCCAGCTTGGTGCGATCGGTGACGACGCGATGGCTCGCATGCGCGGAGAGGCCGACACCGCCGCCCATCACGATGCCGTCCATGAAGGCGACGTACGGCTTTGAAAACTTCTTGATCCGTGCGTTGAGGATGTACTCCTCGCGCCACAGGATTTTTCCGAGATCGCCATCGACCTTCGAACTCTCCCAGAGCGCGCGGATGTCTCCGCCGGCGCATAGGCCGCGCTCGCCGGCGCCCTCCAGCAGAATCACGCCGACGGCCGGATCGGACTCGAAACGGTCCAGCGCCTTGTCGATGTCGCGAAACATCTCCAACGTCACCGCGTTGATCGCCTTGGGACGGTTGAGCCGGATCACGCCAGCCGAACCTTCGACACGCGCGATCAGATCGCCCTCTTCCACCGCAACCGTCATCGCGCACCCTCGATCAGCTTGCGCGCCACGATCAGCCGCATGATCTCGTTGGTGCCTTCGAGGATCTGGTGCACGCGCAAATCGCGCACGATCTTCTCGATGCCGTATTCGCTGAGGTAACCGTAGCCGCCGTGAAGCTGGAGCGCATGGTTGGCGACCTCGAAACCGACATCCGTGCCGAACCGCTTTGCCATGGCGCAGAGCATGGTGGCATCAGGGTCTTTCCGGTCGAGCGCCGCCGCAGCACGCCACAGGAGCGTGCGGGCGGCCTCGAGCTCGATAGCCATGTCGGCAAGGCGGAATTGCAGCGCCTGAAATTCGTCGAGACGTTTTCCAAACGCCTTGCGTTCCTTCATGTAGGCGCGCGCCTTGTCGAGTGCGGCCTGCGCGCCACCGAGCGAGCACGCCGTGATGTTGAGGCGGCCGCCGTCGAGGCCGGCCATCGCGATCTTGAAGCCGATGCCCTCCTCGCCCAGCCGGTTCTCCACGGGCACCCGCGCGTTCTCGAACGTCACGGCGCGGGTCGGCTGCGCGTTCCAGCCCATCTTGCGCTCGTTGGCGCCAAAGGAGACGCCCGGCGTCTTGCCGTCGATGACCAGCGTCGAAATGCCGCCCGGACCGTCGCCGCCGGTCCGCACCATCGCAACGAGCACGTCGGTGCCGCCGGCGCCCGAGATGAACTGCTTTTGGCCATTGAGAACGTAGTGATCGCCGTCGCGCTCCGCGCGGGTGCGGAGCGCCGCCGCATCGGAGCCTGCGCCCGGCTCGGTCAGGCAGTAGCTTGCGATCAGCTCCATGGTGCAGAGCTTTGGCAGCCACCTCTGGCGCTGGGTGTCGCTGCCGAAGGCATCGATCATCCAGGACGCCATGTTGTGGATGGAGATGAACGCCGAAGTAGTCGGACAGCCCGTCGCGAGCGCCTCGAAGATCAGCGCCGCATCGAACCGTGTCATGGCGGAGCCGCCGACGTCGTCGCGGATGTAGATGCCGCCCATGCCTAGCTTTGCGGCCTCGCGCATCACGTCGACGGGGAAATGCTTCTCCTCGTCCCAGCGCAGCGCATGCGGCGCGATCTGCTCCGCCGCAAACGCCAACGCCATGTCGCGAACCGCGACCTGATCCTCGTTCAGAGCGAACTGCATCTCAATGCCCCCGCCGGCTAGGGTCACCTCTCCCCTCCGGGGAGAGGTCGATTTGCGCAGCAAATCGGGTGAGGGGGTGCTGCTCCAACGAGAGACCGTAACCCCTCACCCGGCGCTTCGCGCCGACCTCTCCCAAAGGGAGAGGTGATTTCCCGATGCCGCCGGAGCTCACGCCAGTCGCACTACTTCATCAGCGGGATCGAGAACTCCGCGCCCTCCTTGACGCCGGACGGCCAGCGCGAGGTCACCGTCTTGGTCTTGGTGTAGAAGCGGATCGAATCCGGGCCGTGCTGGTTGAGATCGCCAAAGCCCGATTTCTTCCAGCCGCCAAAGGTGTAATAGGCGATCGGCACCGGAATCGGCACGTTGATGCCGACCATGCCGACGTTCACCTTGGCCGCGAAGTCACGCGCGGCATCGCCGTCACGGGTGAAGATCGCAACGCCGTTGCCGTAGTCATGATCCGACGGCAGGGCAAGCGCCTCGTTATAGTCGTGCGCGCGCACCACCGAGAGCACGGGGCCAAAAATCTCTTCCTTGTAGATCCGCATGTCCTTGGTGACGTTGTCGAACAGCGAGCCGCCGAGATAAAAACCCTTCTCGTAGCCCTGCATCTTGAAGCCGCGGCCGTCGACCGCAAGCGTCGCGCCTTCCTTGATGCCGATGTCGATGTAGCTCTTCACCTTCTCGACAGCCTCGCGCGTCACCAGCGGACCGTAATCGGCTGACGGATCGATCGAGGTGCCGATCTTGAGCGACTCGACCCGCGGGATCAGCTTCTCCATCAGACGGTCGGCAGTGGTCTTGCCGACGGGAACGGCTACCGAGACAGCCATGCAACGCTCGCCGGCGGAGCCGTAGCCGGCACCGATCAACGCATCAACCGTTTGGTCCATGTCGGCATCGGGCATCACGATGGCGTGATTCTTGGCGCCGCCAAAGCACTGGCAGCGCTTGCCGGTCTGGGCTGCGCGCTCGTAGATATATTGCGCGATAGGCGTCGAGCCGACGAAGCCGATCGCCTTGATATCGGGATCGTCGAGGATCGCATCGACCGCTTCCTTGTCGCCGTTGACGACGTTGAGGATACCGGCCGGCAGCCCCGCTTCCATCATCAACTCGGCGAGCCGCATCGGCACGCCGGGATCGCGCTCGGAGGGCTTGAGGATAAACGCGTTGCCGCAGGCGATCGCGGGCGCGAATTTCCACATCGGGATCATCGCCGGGAAGTTGAATGGCGTGATGCCGGCGACGACGCCGAGCGGCTGGCGCAGCGAGTAAATGTCGATCCCGGGCCCGGCGCCTTCGGTGTATTCACCCTTCATCAGGTGCGGAATGCCGCAGGCGAACTCGGCGACCTCGAGGCCGCGCTGGATGTCGCCCTTGGCGTCGGGCACGGTCTTGCCGTGCTCGCGCGCCAGAAGCTCGGCGAGCTTGTCGTAATCGCGCTGCACCAGTTCAACGAATTTCATCATCACGCGGGCACGACGCTGCGGATTGGTCGCGGCCCATTCCGGCTGCGCAGCGCGGGCATTCTCGACGGCTGCACGGACTTCCGCTTTCGACGCCAGCGCCACCCTGGCCTGGACGTCACCGGTCATCGGCTCGAAGACGTCCGCGGTGCGGCCCGAGGTGCCCTTGACCTCCTTGCCACCGATGAAATGTCCGATTGCGCGCATGGAAATATCTCCCTGAGACCGAGCCTGATCGCTTTGACAAATCCTATTGACCTGCATTTTATAGGATTCAAGTCTGAGATAATGCACCATAGATGTGCGAAAATGCTGGATCAAGGCGCGATCGATTGGGACGACTTCCGCTTCGTGCTGGCCATCGTACGGGGCGGCTCGGTGTCGGCTGCGGCAAAACAGCTCGGCGTGGATCATGCGACCGTGATCCGTCGGGTCGACCGGCTGGAGAAGCATCTCTCGGCAAAACTGTTCGACCGGCGGAAGACGGGCTACCTGCTCACCGAGGCCGGCCAGCGCGTCGCCGACAGCGCGGAGGCGATGGAATCGACCATCGTCGCCAACCAGGAGCAGGTCGGCGGATCGCTGGCGCGGCTGACCGGTACCGTGCGGATCGGCGCGCCCGACGGGTTCGGCACCGCCTTCCTCGCGCCGCGGCTCGCGCCGTTCGCGGACCGGTATCCCGATCTCGATCTGCAACTTGTGGCTACGGCTCGGCTTTTCAGCCTCTCCAAGCGCGAGGCCGACATCGCGATCAGCCTGACCATGCCGAAGGAAGGCCGCATCGTCGGCCGCAAGCTGCTCGACTACCGCCTCGGGCTCTATGCCGCCCCCGCCTATCTCGATCGCTTCCCGGAGATCACCTCGCGCGAAGCTCTGCTACAGCATCGCTTCGTCGGCTACATCGAAGAGCTGCTGTTCACGGCGGAGCTCGATTATCTGCCGCAGGTGTCGCCGAAGATTTCGGCACGTTTCCGCAGCGCCAATCTGATCGCGCAGCTCAACGCCACGCTTGCAGGTTTCGGCATCGCCGTGCTGCCGCATTTCATGGCGGCCGATTATCCGCAGCTCAGGCCGGTGCTGCCTGCGGAGATCTCGATCACCCGCACCTTCTGGATGCTGATGCATGCCGACAGCAAGGACCTCGCGCGGATCCGCGCGGTCGCCGATTACATCTGTGAGATCGTGGAGCGCGAGCGGGCGCTGTTTGCGGGACGGTGAATTGGGGATCTCGTAGGGTAGGCAAAGCGACTTGTCCGCCGTAGCTCGAAGAGCGAAGGCGGAAGCGTGCCCACCTCATTTCTCGCCGGGGGGACAGAAGCTGTGGGCACGGCGCTGACGCGCCTTTGCCCACCGGCATCCCGCCTAGTTCTGCTTCGGCTTCCTGGCCGCCGGTTCACGACGCGCGTTGTCGAGCGCGGTATCCTTGCCGACCTTCAGCACCTCGTCGGACAGCTCGCTCGAGCCGGCAATCCGCGCCAGCAGCATGGTGCCGGCCATCGTCGCAAGCGTCGCGATCGCCTGCTTGCGCGCGGCCCTTCGAGGCACGCCGGTGACGTGATCGGCCAGCATTTCGATCATCTCGTCGAGCTTGCCGGCAAAGGCTTTGCGTGTCTTCGGGCTCTCGCGGGCGATCTCGGCGCCGAGGGCTGGGATCGAGCAGCCATGGCCGGGATCATCGCGGTGCAGCGCGGAGAGATAGCTCTCCGCGATCAGCGGCAGCCGCTTCTCGGGAGCGACCTCGCCGGTCATCTTGCGCCAGTGGTCCATCGAGCGATCCATGGCATAGGCAAAGGCCTCGATCACCAGCGCCTCGCGGGAATCGAAATGCGCATAGAATCCGCCATGGGTCAGGCCCGCCTCCTTCATGAGGTCGGCGACGCCGATGCCGTGGGCCCCCTTCTCGCGCAGCCGCACGGAGGCCTTCCTCACGATGCGGTCGTGGGTTTCCTGCTTGTGTTCCCTGGAATAGCGCATGCTGGTCTCATTGGATGTCGGAAATCATCTAATAACACGCCACTTGCGAAAATGGAGCATTAATTCGCTGTCAGGTTATTGCCGATCATTGCAAAGGTCGCGGTTGCGTGCACCGCAAGGTCGCCCTTGCCATTGCGGACGAAGCCTTCGGTGTAGCTGGTCTGACGTCCGAGCTTGATCACCCTGCCTTCCGCCGAGATCAGTCCCGAGCGTACCGAGAGCGGGCGCAGGAATGTCAGCTTCAGATCGAGGGTGACCGAGCCCTGGCCGGCTTCCAGCCTGGTCGTGATCGCGCAACCCATGGCGGTATCGAGCAGCGCGGCGGCGGTGGCCCCATGCAAAAGCCCGATGGTGTTTTCGAGGTCTTCCCGCGGCTCCAGTTCCATGACGATCCGGCCCGGCTCGACCACCGTCATGATGAAGCCGATCAGCATCGCGAGCGGCGGACCGGGCAGCCGGCCGTCGCGGATCCCCTCCATGACTTCGATCCCGGATAATCCCATCGCAGCCTTGGCGACCGGCCTCGGCGCCTGCCAGCCCACCACCCGCTCGCGCCGCAGCGCAGGCGAAAACAGCTCGAACGTATCGGACGCACTCACGACCGCCTCTTTTATATGACATACATCATACTATAGGGCGGATTTCGTCCTTGGCAACTCGATCTCGCCAGCGCTTGACAAGCCCTGCGTTCGGACCGGAAGTGACGCTGACCCGTGCGCCCCGCACTCGTGTCCACCAACGTTCGAGTTCCCACGATGGAAATGCTCAATGCCCACTGCGGCGTGACGCGCGATGTGCGCGGCGTCGTCCACGTCACGATCTGCAATGCCGGCTCGCTCAACATCTTGAGCTCACCCGTTACTGATGCCATGCGTGACGGCTTGCAGCGCCTCGCCGCCGACCGCAGCGTCCGCGTGCTGGTGCTGCGCGGCCAGAGCGAGAAGAGCCTGATCGGGGGCGCCGACATCAAGGAGATGGCGAAGCTCGACCAAGCGTCTGCCGAGGCGTTCATCTGCCGCCTGCGCGATCTCTGCGAAACCGTACGCAACTTCCCTGCCCCTATCATTGCGAGGATGCCGGGTTGGTGTCTCGGCGGCGGGCTCGAGGTCGCGGCGGCCTGCGATTTCCGGATCGCCGCGCATGATGCGCATTTCGGCATGCCAGAGGTCCGCGTGGGCATCCCCTCCGTGATCCATGCGGCGCTGTTGCCGCGCCTGGTCGGCTGGGGCCGTGCGCGCTGGCTGGTGATGACGGCGGAGAATATCGATGCGCCGACGGCGCTGGCCTGGGGCCTTGTCGACAAGGTCGCTCCGGAGGGCGGACTCGACGATGCGGTCGAGCACACGGTGAAGGCGCTGCTCGCCTGCGGCCCCGAAGCGCTGCGATCGCAGAAGGCGCTGCTGCGGCAATGGGAGGAATTGCCGCTGACCGAGTCGGTCAATCTCAGCGTCAAGGCGTTCGGCGAGTCCTTCCTGACGGATGAGCCGACGCGACTAATGCGGGAATTCGTGAATCGGAAGCGGTAAGTCGCCTCCCCCTCGGTGATGTCATGCCCCGCCACCGGGTCTCGCCTTCGGCGAGCCCGATGACAGGCTCCAGCGGGGCATCCAGTACGCCGCGGCCTCTCCAATATCCTTGCGCTGCCTCTGGAATAGTGGATCACCCGCTTTCGCTTTCGCCGGTGATGACGGCGTTGTTTGTGGCGCGGCCGCACGACGAAGGCTAAAAATCTCATCCCACACACGATAATTTGTCATGACTGGCACGGTTGCATTTTTTGCGGCGCATCATATGATGATCGTAATCTTACAACGTCATCCTAGGGAGCCCGCCATGGCCGCCGATCCCGTCGTCATCGTCTCCGCCGCCCGCACCCCGCTCGGCCGCTTCATGGGCGAGCTGTCGCCGCTCGCTGCGCACAAGCTCGGCTCGCACGTGATCTCCGCGGCACTGGAACGCGCCAAGCTGGCGCCCGAGAAGGTCGACGAGGTCTTCATGGGCTGCGTGCTGCCCGCCGGCCAGGGCCAGGCGCCGGCCCGCCAGGCGGCGCGTGCTGCGGGCCTGCCCGATGCCACCGGCGCGACCACCGTCAACAAGGTCTGCGGGTCCGGCATGAAGGCGACCATGCTCGCCCACGACATCATCCGCGCGGGCTCGGCCGACATCGTCGTCTCCGGCGGCATGGAGAGCATGAGCAATGCGCCTTATCTCCTGGCGAAGGCGCGCGGCGGCTACCGCGCCGGCCATGACCGCATCATCGACCACATGATGATGGACGGACTGGAGGACGCCTACGAGACCGGCCGCTCGATGGGCGACTTTGGCGAGGCCACCGCGGAAGCCTATCAATTCACACGCAGGGATCAGGACGCCTTTGCAATGGAGACGCTGAGCCGCGCGCGCAAGGCGGTGGAGAGCGGCGCGTTCAAGGCCGAGATCGCACCGATTACGCTCAGCGAGAAAGCCGGTCCTCGCGTCATCGCCAATGACGAGCATCCGCTGAAGGTCGATCCGGCGAAAATCCCCGGATTGAAGCCGGCGTTCCGCGCCAACGGTACCATTACGCCGGCGGCCTCCTCCGCCAATGCCGACGGCGCGGCCGCGCTCGTGCTGACAAGGCGCGCGCTTGCCGATCGCAACGGCTTGTCGGTGCTGGCCGAGATCAAGGGCCACGCCACCCACAGCCAGGAGCCGCAATGGTTCACCACGGCGCCGATCCCGGCGATCCGCAAGCTGCTGGACAAGATCGGCTGGGGCGTCGATGACGTCGACCTCTTCGAGATCAACGAGGCGTTTGCCGTTGTCGCCATGGCCGCGCAGCGCGATCTCGGCATTCCCAGGGAGAAGCTCAACGTCAATGGTGGCGCCTGCGCGCTCGGCCATCCCATCGGCGCCACCGGCGCGCGGCTGATCGTGACGCTGTTGCATGCGCTGGAGGCGCAGAATCTGAAGCGCGGCGTCGCGGCGCTGTGCATCGGTGGCGGCGAAGCCACCGCGATCGCGGTGGAACGTTTTGTGCGCTAGGCACAATGTCCGAAATTGAGGGAAGTCTGGCATTTTAGCCGCGCCTGATCCGTGGCAAGATGCCAGACTGAAAACAGACCACGCAGATTTCTAACCGACGTGGGGGCCCAATGATTTCGAACTGGCTCGCGGCAGCACTTGGCCGCCGTAACATCCACTACGGCTGGGTGATGGTCGGCGTGACCTTCCTCGCCGCGCTGATCAGCGCCGGCACCGTCGGCGCGCCCGGCGTGTTCATCGTGCCCCTGCAAAAGGAATTCGGCTGGAGCACCGCGGAGATTTCCTCCGCGCTCTCGATCCGCTTCATCCTGTTCGGCCTGATGGCGCCGTTCGCGGCCGCCCTCCTCAACCGCTACGGCCTGCGCAACGTGACACTGACGGCGCAGCTCATCGTCGTCTCGGCGCTGGTGGCTTCGCTCGCGATGACACAGGTCTGGCAGCTCATGCTGCTGTGGGGCGTCGTGATCGGCATCGGCACTGGCATGACCGCGCTGGTGCTCGGTGCCACTATCGCCACGCGCTGGTTCGCCGCGCGGCGCGGCCTCGTGGTCGGCATCATGACCGCGAGCGTTGCCACCGGGCAACTCGTGTTCCTGCCTCTGCTTGCGAGCCTCACCGAACGCTTCGGCTGGCGCCTTGCGCTCAGCTTCGTCTGCGTAATGCTCGGCGTCTCCGCCACCGCCGTGGCGCTCGTGATGCGCGACCGCCCGAGCGATGTGGGCCTGCGCCCGTTCGGCGACGAGGGCAGCGAACCACTGCCCACGCCGCCGGTCAGCCACGCGCCGATCACGGCTGTTGCACTCGGCACGCTGCGCGATGTCTCGACGTCCAGCGCATTCTGGATCCTGTTTGCGACCTTCTTCGTCTGCGGCGCCTCGACCAACGGCCTCGTCCAGGTCCACCTGATCCCGATGTGCCTGGATTTCGGCATCCCGCAGGTGCAGGCGGCGGGCCTGTTAGCTGCGATGGGCATCTTCGACTTCTTCGGCACCATCATGTCCGGCTGGCTGTCCGACCGCTACGACAATCGCTGGCTGCTGTTCTGGTATTACGGCCTGCGCGGGCTCTCACTGGTGTTCCTGCCGTTCAGCGACTTCTCCTTCTACGGCCTGTCGCTGTTTGCGATGTTCTACGGCCTCGACTGGATCGCCACCGTGCCGCCGACGGTGCGTTTGACTGTGTATAAGAGACAGCTTCATCGCCGGCGCACTCTGCGTGTTCGCCGCGCTGATCGTGCTGGCGCTCGCGCGGCATCCAAAGCCCGTGGTGGCGTAAAGGGCCGCCATGCCGCGCTGTCGAAAGTGGCCCATGCAGGGATGACAGCGCGAAAGAGGGCATCGCTCATGGTCGCGGGAGAGAGACGCGAGACCTAGGATCCAACAGCCCGATTTGGCGCTACCTCCACTCTGGCGCTGTAATCCGCCTGCCCAACGGAAAATGGAAAAAGACTGAGGGCGTCTCCGGCGAGAACCGCTTCTCCGGATGTCAGATGATTCAGGCCCACCCATCCATCGCGCATCCAGACCACACCCGGCTGTACGTCGCTGGTGATGCAGGCCTTTGCCGCAAACTCACCCCGGTCGTTGAAGATCCTGATCGCATCGCCGTTGGCGAGCTGGCGCGCCTCTGCATCCGCCGGAGATATCCACAGCTGCGGAGCGACGTTGTGCTTTGCCAGGGACGAAAGCGCTTTGCCCTCGTCGTAGAACGAATGGAAATGTGTAAGCGTTCTTCCGAAGCTCAACGCCAGCGGATAGCGTGAACTTTGGCTAACCTCGTGCACCGGAAGTGCCGGCAGTCCGAGCATTGCTGCTTGTGATGAGTAGAGTTCGATCTTGCCGGACGGCGAATCAAACTTTCGCTCAGCATAGGCGATTGCGGGTACTTGCAGAGGCACAATGCCACCCGCAGCGCGCAGGGAAGCGACCGTCGCGTGGCCGGTCGTCGGATCATTCAGGAGCAGATCGATCACCTCTTCTATCGACGCCCACGGAAAGAAGTCGACGACCCCCAGAGACGTCGCCAGAGATCTCAGGATTTCGTGGATCGGACGGGCCTCTCCCTCGCGATCAAGCGCACGCTCCATCAAATAGAGATGCGTGTTCGTCACCTTGAATCCCAATTCCTCAAGCCAGGCGGTTCCCGGCAACACGACATCCGCGTAGCGCCGCGCGGTCTCGTTCATGAACAGATCGACGCAGACGATCATCTCTGTGTTGTCGAGGCCGCGTGAGATTTCTCCGGCATCGGCGAAAGATGACAGCATGTTCGTGCCCAGGAGCAGCAGAACCTTGAGCTGCCCATTGGACAAGGCCTTTGCAATGTCGGGCATCTGGTTGGGAATGTAGTTGCCCGGCGGGCGCGTCAGACCCGCGCTCAGATGGCGCAGGCTCGCGCTCTGGGCGCCGTGACGTGGCCCAAGACCGCCGCCCGGGACCCCAAATTGGCCGGTCAAAGCCGGCAGGCAGCTGATCGCACGCGCTGCGTGCCAACCGTTGGTACTCTTGTGCATGGAACTGCCGCCGAGCAGGATCATGGCGGGACGCGTGGAAGCGTATGCTCTGGCGAACGCAACTATTTGGCCTTCCTCAAGACCCGTTTCTCCTGCTGCCCATGCGGGGGTGAAGGGCAGCACGTGTGACGAGAGCTCCTCAAATCCAACGGTGTGGGCTCCGACAAACGCGGGGTCATGGAGCTTTTCCGTCACGATGACGTGCATGACGGCCAGTGCGAGGGCGGCGTCCGACCCGGGTCGGATCAGGAGAACCTCATCCGATTGCGCCGCGGCTTCCGTTCTTCTCACATCGATGGTGACAACTTTGGCACCGCGACGCCGCGCCGCGACGATATGGCGGGCCGTATTGGGCTGGCTCGAAATGTTTGAGCCCCAAAGGACGATCATGTTCGAGTTCTCGGCCATGTCCTCCTTGGTATTGACCTTGAGTGCGCCGGACAGGCCAACGCCAAACCCGCCAAGGCCCCAGCAGATCATTGCGGGATGCCAATTCTGACATCCGTACATATTCGCGAACCGCTGCATCAACTGGACTGTTATGGCGCCGCCCGCAGTGAAGCCGCCATGGCCTGCCCACAGGCCGACCGCCTCGGGTCCGACTGACCGCATCCGCTTCGCCATGAAATCCAGCGCCTCGTCCCAACTGACGCGGCGCCAAGTGTCTGTACCGCGGTCATCGCGAATCTGCGGATAAAGAAGACGTTTCGAATTGCCGAATATCTCACTCGTGGCGCGGCCGCGCACGCAGAGAAACCCGGAACTGTCGGGATTATCCTTGTCTCCGCTCAGCGTCTTGAGCCGGCCGCTCTCGACCTCGACCAGCATTCCGCAGAAAGTCGGATGACAATTCATCGGACACATGGTGCGGACAGTCTTCGAATCGACAGCCGACATCACCGGATCCTCCTGGTCCTGCTCTAAAGCGCGATGAGGTAGGCATGAATCGTCATCGCGCTTTAGGTTATTGTTTGAGCATGATCTTTTCGGAAAACCGCTTCACATCATGCTGTAGACTCATCCTATCAGAAGCGGCATGGGCCGGCAGCCCCCAAGCCGGCTTCCCGCGGCAGCCGAAGCCATAGCCGGCCACCCGCGTGAGAGCATGCAGGAACGTCGGCGCTGCCAGGCCTAGTACTTGATCGTCGTGGTCAGCCCGAACACCGCGGCATCGCCGATACGCGAGAGACCGCTCGGATCGTTCGGATTCGGGATGCCACCGGACGGCCGCCACACGTATTGGAAATAGGGCGCGAGCAGCCAGCCCGGCTTGATGTGCGCCTCGTAGATCACCTCGAGCAGGGTCTCATTGCTGCGAACGGGGCTCTGGATGCCGTTGAAAAACTGGGTGTCGACATCGAGGCTACGGGCAGAGCCCGAAATCCGCATATAGGCCATCCCGATTCCGAACCGGTCGAGGGGACGGCCGGGGGTAAAGCCGACGAAGCCGACGCCGCCGTCGAGATAGAGGTCGATCAGGTTGCGGTCCGGCGGGCTGTAGGCGATCCGGCCGAACGCGGTGACACCCGGCAGCGACGCCGAAACCGTCTTCTCGGTCACGCCTGGCGGCCGCCAGAGCGCCTGCTCTACGACCGCGTAGATTCCATAATTGCCGCGCAGCTTTGCCGGAATGCCGCTTCCGGTAGGATCGGCGATAGAAAGGCCCTCGGCTGTTAAGCGCTGACTGTCGAAATCGCCGAAATGATACCAGCCTCCGGGCGTGAAATTGCCGGCGAGCGAGTTTCCACCGACATCGAGACGATAGTCGAAGTGAACCTGCCCGATGACCCATGACGGATCATTGACGCGAAACGCCAGGCCGTGATTGTCACGCAACTGCGGATCGCCGTCGCCGGGCCGCGCCGGATTGCCATTGAACACGGCACCGAAGACGGTGACGTTGTCCGAAACCGCGGCCTTGACGCGAATCCCGGGCACCGCGATCGGCGGCGCCGGCCCGCCGGCCGGCAGGTTGGTGGCCTTGATAGCCGGCCAGCCGAAGGTGCCGTTGATGAAGAGGTCGTCGGTCTCGCTGTCAAAGAATTCGACGTCCGCGGCCTGCTGGCCGGCCCTGATGTTCAACCTGCCATCGAAAAGGCTCTGCTCGAAATAGGCGTTGTAAAGCCTGGTGTCGGGCAGCGCCTCGATCTCGCTGATGGTGGCGAGATTGTAGATGTAGTTGCGCGTCAGCCCGCGCCCGTAGATCTCGAAGGCGTTGGCGTAGAAGCGGCCACCCGTCCAGCCGACGAGCTTGTCGAGGTCGGCGTCAACAGAGAAATCGAAGCGACCGAAATGGATGGCGCCCCGCGCGACGCCTCCGGACACATTGCCGATGTTGTCGCCGATATAAGTGAGGCCGAAATTCAGGCCCTTGTTGGCGAGCCCATCGTGCCAGTCGTTGAACCATTTTGGCGTCAACCATTCGGCCACGGTCTCATCCTTGGCACCGGCGAGCGCGCCCGTGCTTGCCAGCGCGCTGGCAAGACACGCCACCACGATTGCGACCCGACTTCGCAGCGGAGGCATGACTCTGCACATATGGCTGATACCGGCTGGGCGCCCTATTTGAAAATGCCCATGCGCCGCATGAAGACGTAGGCAAGACCGACCGACGCAGCCATCAGGCCCATGGCGTAAAGAAACCCCGTCTCGACGTCGGTGAGCGGCAACCCCTTCGTGTTCATGCCGAACACGCCGGTGATCAGCGTCGGCGGCAGCAGCAGCGTCGTCACGATGGACAGGGTGTGGAGATGGCGGTTGCTCTCCTCCTCGGTCTTGAAGTGCAGCTCTTCCTCGAGGAGACGGCTGCGCTCACGCAGCTCGACGATGTCGTGGTCAAGGCCATCGAGGCGCTGAGCGAGCTTGGCGGCGTGAAGCCGTAGACCCGGCGGGATATTCTCCGGGCTCTTCAGGTCGAGGCGGTGAAACAGGATGCGCAGGCCCGTGAGCTGCCGATGCAGCCGGACGCAGGTGCGACGAAGCCGGCTCAGGCTGCGGCGCATCTCCGGCTTGGCCTCATCGGCGGCGATACGCTCCTCGATGCCGTCGATGTCCTGGCCGATCTTGTCGGCCATGCGGTCCATGGTGTCGGCGACCTCGTCGACGATCTTCTCCAGAAGCGCCGCGACATTCTCGACGCGGTAGCCGCCCTCCAGCACCCGCCGCGCCGCGTCCGCCGAACACAGCGCCTGATGGCGGCCGCTGACAAGAAGCCGCTCCGTCATCGCAAAGCGCAGGAACGCAGTTTCCTCGGTCGGGCTCTCGATGTCGCGCACGAGGTCGGAAAACACGCCGTAGACGCAGTCATCGATGACATGGAGCTGCTGAAACGTGTCCTTGGACAGGAGCAGATCGCGCGCAAGCTGCGGCAGGCTGGACTCGGCGACCCAGGGCCGCGACCGCGCATCAGTCAGATTGAAATGCAGCCAGAGGCGGCCGTCATGCGTGAACTCGATCGGTTTGTCGATCGGCAGAGCCTCCGCGCTGCCGTCGCCGTGGAGGCGAAAGGCCCATACCAATCCCGGAATAGCGGATGCGGCATCCGAGAACGCGCTGACGATCTTTGCCGGCTCAGCCATGGCCAACCCCACGGTCAAACGATGTGATTTCTCCCGGCTGGCCAATGCCGCCCGCCGGGACCCGCGGGTACTCAAATACGTGTGTGTTACAGCTTGATGATGGGCCGCCCTACTCCGCCGCGAGACCCGTCGCGGCCGCGGCTTCCTTGACATAATCATGCACGACGCGGCCGAACGGCAGGGTCAGGTCGGCGATGTAGTGATGCGCGCCGACCACGCGTCGGACCGGGAAGTCCGCAACCGGCGCATTGACGTGGGGCACGAGGTGCAGCCGACCGGGCCCCATCCAGGAGCCCTTCGGAACGATGTCGGTGAGGTTGATCGCGACGAGCTGGCAGACCTCAAGATGGCCATCGACGCCCGGGATCATCTTCAGATTGATTTGCGTCTTCGACAGTGTCGCACGGGTGAGATCGCCGTTGCCGGCCATGCTCTCGTGCTTGTAACCCATCGTGCCCATGGCGACGAGCTGACCGGCATATTCCAGCGTGCCGGTCAGCGTGTCCTTGACGATCTCGAGCTTGGGATGGGCGTACTTCTTGGGAAAGCCCCAGATTTCGCGGCCCGCGGCGATCGGCGGATCGTCGTCGAGATACATCTGCGAGACGAAGTTGACCTCTTCGCCATGCAGGCGCGCCGGGATCACCAGGCCGGACTCGGTGTAGCTGCCGAAGCCGGAGGAATCCGGCATCCTGATCCACTCATAATGCACGATCGGCTGGTCGATCGGCTCCAGCGGCTCAGGCAGGCCACCGCGGATCAGATCCGGATCGGTCTCGTAGGTGATGACGAGAAATTCGCGGTTGATGAAGCTATACGGACCGGCGGGATAGCTGGGTCCGGCGGCCGGCATGGACGGGAGTCTCAGAACGTCTTCCCTGCGCATCGCTGATCTCCTGTGTGACGCTAATGTGATGTCCGCCTGGCAGCTACAAGCCTAACGCGAATTGCTAGCCGTCGTCATTGACTGCGGTGTGATGGATTTCCGTCAGGCGCGTGACCCTCCTGTCATGTCAGGCGCGACTGACCTGCATGCCCACGACGCATCGGCACCGCAACTGTCATCACGCCGTCACTGCCGGGCGCAATTGCTTGTTGTTCAAGCATGATCTTGTCGGAAGACCGCTGCGCACTTTTCCGGATCATGCTTGCCAGGAGACAGCGCCATGGACGCCCGCACGTCGCAACCGACTTATCAGACACATCAGCCTGCCTCGCGGGGCTGGCGGCCCGAGCGCTGCGATCGCGTCGCGCTGGTGCTGCAAGGCGGCGGCGCGCTCGGCGCCTATCAGGCTGGCGTCTATCAGGCGCTGCACGAGGCCGGCATCGAGCCGGACTGGGTCTGTGGCGTCTCGATCGGCGCGATCAACTCCGCCATCATCGCGGGCAACAAGCCGGAGAAGCGGCTCGATCAGCTCCGCATTTTCTGGGAGCGCATCACCAACCGCAAGATCTGGCACTACACACCGGATGGCGACGTCTTCCGCCAGTGGCGCAACCTCACCAGCGCGTGGATGACCTCGGCGATGGGGCAGCCCGGCTTCTTCACTCCGCACCAGGTCAATCCCTGGTTCAGCCCGGTCGGCGCCAGGACGGCGACCAGCTATTACGACACGACGCCTTTGCGCGACAGCCTGCGCGAGCTCGTCGACTTCGACCTGATCAACGAAAAAAGGATCCGCTTCGCGGTCGGCGCCGTGAACGTGCTGTCCGGCAACTTCATCTATTTCGACAATGCCCACGACGAGATCGAGCCCGAGCACATCATGGCCTCCGGCGCGCTGCCGCCGGCGCTGCCCATGGTCAGGATCGGCACCGATCATTTCTGGGACGGCGGCATCGTCTCCAACACGCCGCTCCAGCACCTGCTCGACCAGGAAGACGATCTCAACTCGCTGGTGTTCCAGGTCGACCTGTTCAGCGCGCGCGGCGTGCTGCCGCGCTCGATCCAGGACGTGATGGCCCGCCACAAGGACATCATGTATTCCTCGCGCACGCGCCACAACACCGACGTCTATCGCCGGACGCACAATCTGAAGGCCATGCTCTACAAGGCGCTGGCGAAGCTTCCCGACGAGCAATTGTCCGAGGATGAGCGCAAGCTCAAGGCGAACCTGCGTAACATGCCCGAGATCGCGATCCTGCATTTGATCTATCAGCAGAAGGCCTATGAGGGCGACGCCAAGGACCACGAATTCTCAGGTACCTCGATGCGCGAGCACTGGACGAGCGGCTACGAGGACACCAAGCGCACGCTGAAGCGCCGCGACTGGATCAAGATGCCCGAGGAAGGCATGGGTCTCGTCGTCCACGACGTGCACCGGGAGACGGAGAGCGCGTAAGGCCTGAAACTGCCTTCGCGCGTGCAGGAGCGCGCCCCCTTCGGGGACGCTCCGACCAAAAGTGTGAAAACAACCCCATGCACAGTAGCCGACGGCCGGCGGGGACGACTTTCGTATTTTACGAAATCAAGTGACACGTCGGGCAAATCAGGGGTATTATGGCATCATAGGGCATTGCGCATGACGCTCTTGCCCTAGGGCCCCACTTCCACATCAAGCGTCCTTGCCTGGGCGTCCGCGACGGGCGGTGCACGACACGAAGTCCAGCGGGTCGCTGGCGAGCACCTCGATTTCCGCCCGCTCCAAAGGCGTCAGCGCGGATCCGAAGCCGGGATCGGCCAGGCGCTGGCGCAAGACGGCGATGGCGGCCTGGTGGTCCGAGTTGGCATACGCCGTTGTTGCAACCATCAGACCAGGTTCGCCGAAGAAGCGATGAATGACCTCGCCCATACTTTTTCGATTCTTGAAATATTGCAGGATCATGGCATCCCGGCCGGCAGGAGACGACGCTCCGTTCACGAGTCGGGCGGTCGAGACGCTCACATCCAGATAGCGCGGCAGCGAGATCGTTTCGCCGGCCTTTGGCACCTCCGTGACGTAATGGAGGCCACGATCGCCAACCGTATAGCTGTCGGTCTGAAAGCACCGTGCCCGCCGGACTTCGGCGATCTGCTCATCCGCGGTCGGAACATTGCTGAACGTGCCGTTCGGCCGTCTCTTGACCCCGCTCTCCTGGGGGCCAAAGGGGATATCCGGCTGCAATTTCTTCATCAGCGTTACGAGAATGCCGGCATCGGAACTGCGGGCCGCGAGCATGTTCTCGATCGCTTCCTGGTCGCATCCAGCCGGCGGCGCACTCCTGAGCCCCAAGGCCCCGCCGATTCCCTGTCTCTGGCAACGCGCCCCCTCGCCTACCGCCGCGAAAAAGGTTCGCAGCGACCCGGGGTCGAGGGCCCGCACGAGCGCGGAGGGCCTGGTGAGGTCGGCGCTGTGGGCCCACAGAAACAGGCAGATCGCGGCGACTGCGCCAACCGTCATCTCGCGCGTCAGCCCGAGCCGATTGAAATTGGCATCGAATGATGCCGGCGAGGTCGCGAGACTGGCCTCGCGCAGTGAACCGCGCAGACCCGTGACGTCGAAAGCGGATGCCGACCTGCGACCGAAGCTGGCCGCGGCACGAATTTCCTGCGGCCTTGTGTCGCGCCGCGCAGGCGCGATCAGGGCCATCGAACCTGTGACGGAGACGATCGCCGCGATCCGCTCGGCGATCGTGGGATGCGTGGCGAAAGCTCCCTTGTGCGCGCCATCGATCATCATGGCGTCCTGGCCGGCCGCGAGGCCCGGTATTGCACTGCGCCCCTCGATGCGTTGCAGCGCCGAGACGAGCGCGGCAGGATTCTGGGTCAGCCGGACGGCTTCTGCATCGGCGATGAATTCGCGTGCCGACGCTATCAGCAGCCGCACGAGGTGACTTCCGTCATGCGCCAGACGGTGCAGGAACCAGAAGATGAGAATGAGCACAACCATTATCGGAAATACCAGAGCCAAAACCGGCAGTGCGAGAGCCTGCGAGATCCGGTTGGCCTGCATCCAATTGCTGCGAGGCTGCAACAGGCTCAGCGTATCGAGGCAGACGTTCGTAGCCGCGATCAGCCGGATGTCTCCGTTGACCACGTGCATGATTTCATGCGCAGCGACCGCCGCGAGCTCATCGTCGTCAAGTGCGTCGATCAGGCCCTTGGTGAAGACCAGCACGGCATCCTTCTGCCGGATGCCGCAGGCAAACGCGTTCAGCGCCGGACTGTCGATGACGGCGACATAGGGGGTCGGCAGGCCGGCCGCGATCGTCAGCGGTTCGACGATACGGCAGAGCCGCGGCTCGTCCTGATCGTCCACGAAGCGAAATTCCGTTCTTCGCCTGATGGTGCGGACGTGCCATGCCATCTGCACCGCAAACAGCAAGGCGCCGACGATCGTGACGACCGGCACCCAGCGGATGAAATAGCCGGTCCATCCATAGAGCGGCGCATGCTCCGGATCGTGCATGGCCAACGGCAACAGCAGCGCCAGCATGGCAAGCAGGTGAAACGCCAGCACAAAGCCCGCGAAGAGCAACAGCGAGCGCGCGTCATTGCGACTGACGTGGCCGTAGAGCCCGTTCACCGGCATGGCGAATCCCCGTATTTCGATCAGAATTTGACCGCGAGAGGTTCGTCGATCAGAACGCGTTCGATACCGAGATCGTAGGGCGTGCGCGCGTCCATCTTGAACAGACGGCCGATATAGCTGCCGGGAAACTGGCGCAGCGTGGTGGCGTATTCTTCGACGGCGAGGTTGTAGAAGCGGCGCGAGGCGGTGATGCGGTTTTCGGCGTCGACGAACTCGCGCCGCAGCTCGGCGAAGTGGGTGGACGCCTTGAGCTCTGGAAAGTGCTCGGCCATGCCGATCAGGGCGTTGATGTTTTGCGTCAGATTGTTCTCGGCGCTGAGCCGCACGTCCGGGCCGGCTGCAGAGAGCGCTTCGGCGCGGGCCTTCGTAACGCCGAGCAGAATGTCGCTTTCATGTTTGACGAAACCGCGCACCGTCTCGACCAATGGCGGGATCAGATTGTGGCGATGCTTGAGATGAACGTCGATGTCGCCGAACGCAGTTTCGCAGCGCTGATCGAGCGCGACCAGACGATTATGCGTCGCATAGGCGACGTAGGCAGGTATCGCAATCGTCATCAATAATGTCGCCAGGCAAATAAAAATGACCGTCAATAGCATGACCCGCTCTCCCTTGGGGTGCATCCCAAGGTAGCGTCAGGCGGTTGCGGAAACGTTGCAAAGAACAGCTAAAATTTGCTGAAAAGCATAAGGCCACCTTAAATGGATCGGGTGTCTACTCGACGCGGATTTTCACACAGGGGTTTTGTCCATGGCTGAATCGATTTTCGCGCGTGTGTCCCGTCTGCTCTCGGCGACCGTCGAGGACACTGTCGACCGTATGGAGCAGGCCGGCAGCGATGCCGTGATGCGCGAGGCGATCCGCGAGGCGGATCGTGCGATCGATCAGGTGAAAGCGGAGCTCGAATCCACGATGGCGCGCCGGCTGCAGGCCGCCCGTCAGCAGAAGATGCTCGGCGAGCGTGTCGAGGAGCTCACCGCCAAGGCCCAGTTCGCCGTGAACCAGCAGAGGGATGATCTGGCCGAAGCCGCGTTGTCCCGCCAGATCGATTTCGAAGCACAGGCCAAGAAGCTGGACGCCGTGCAGGAACAGGCGCGTGAGCTGGAGAAGCGTCTGGAAGACAGTCTCGCCGCGCTGCACGCCCGCAAGCGTCAGATGGAGGACACCCTGCAGGCCTTCCTGATTTCGCGGCAGCAGGCTGCGCTTGGCGGCGATGGCCCGGCTCAGCCCAACCGCTCCGCAGAGAAGAAGCTCGATGCGGCCGAACAGGCCTTTGATCGCGCCATGGTCGGGGCCGGCGGCGTAGGTTTCACTCGCACCGACGCCAGCACGATCAACCGCGTCGCCGAGATTGATGGCATGCAGAAGAGCGCGACGGTGGCCGAGCGGCTGGCCGCGCTGAAAGCCGGTCAGGCCGCCTGATGATCCGCAAACCGCCAGCATCATGGGATCGGATCGACGAAGGCGCAGCCGTCAGAACGATCCGCACAGCTTCCGCCGTCGCGACCACGGGCGTCGGCGTCGCGCGTCGCAGCGGACAGGCCGTCATTGGCCTGATCTGTTTCTTCTTTGCAATCATGTGGGGCTTTGCCGCGATTGGCTCCGGCCTCGGGGGCAGTTTTCCAAGCCTGATCGGCATTGGAGCGATGGCTGCCTTCATGTTCTGGCGGGGCCGTCGCGCTTTCGCGAAAGCGCGGGGCGAGTAAAGTTCAATCGCCGTCAGAACGAAGTTTTCCGTGGCGCAACAGCCTTTTGCGTCACGGCCTGATCGTCATGTTCGCCGGCGGGCCCGGCGTCCTCAGCGGCTCCGCCAGCCGCGCGAACTCGCACAGCAGGGACCGCGTCTTGCGGGGGTCGATGATCTCCTCGACCCAGAACTTTTCGGCGGAGCGGAACGGCGAGCGCAGCTTGTTGAGGCGGTCCTCGATCTCCTTCAGCTTCGCCACTTTGTCCTCGGCCGCGTCGATGTCGGCGCGATAGGCCGCCTCGATGCCGCCTTCGAGCGGCAGCGAGCCCCAATAGGCCGACGGCCATGCATAGCGGATCGAGAAGCGATCGGCCGGCTGATGCACGACGCCGGCTACGCCAAAGGCGTTGCGCAGGATCACCGTGCACCAGGGAACCGTGGTCTGATTGACCGCGGCCATGGCGCGCACGCCGTGGCGGATCGTGGCCGCTTTCTCGGCGTCCAGCCCGATCATGAAGCCCGGGCAATCCATGAGATAGACGATCGGCAGATGGAAGGTTTCCGCAAAATCGACCCAGCGCACCACCTTCTGGCAGGCATCCGCGGTCCACGAGCCGCCATAGTGGAAGGGATCGCTGGCGAGCAGCATCACCGCCCTGCCCTCGAGCCGCGCGAGGCCAACGATGACCGGCTTGCCGAAATTGCTGGCGACCTCGAAGAACGAGCCCTTGTCGACGACGGACTCGATGATGGGACGCATCTTGTAGACCTGCCGCCGACTCCGCGGCACGGCCTTCGTCAAGCCTTCGTCAGTACGTTCCGGGTCATCATGGCAAGGCAGCGTCGGCGGCAATTCGTAGACCGACGCCGGCAGATAGGACAGGAAGCGCCGCGCGCAGGCGAACGCCTCAGCCGCAGTCTCGACGGCATGATCGACCGCGCCAGCGCGGGTCTGGATTTCGGCGCCGCCGAGATCCTGCTTGGACAAATCCTGCCCGAGCCGCTTCACCACCGGCGGGCCCGCGACGAACATCGCGGACGCTTTGGTCATGATGGAGTAGTGGCTGGCGGCAAGCCGCGCGGCGCCGAGGCCTGCGACCGAACCGAGCCCCAGCGCCACGACCGGCACGCGCGCAAGGTTCTCCGTCGTGAAGCGGTACCAGCGCGTGCCGCCGATACCGCCCGGCAGGTTTGCCGCGCCCTTGGTCTCGATCGTCTTGACCGAGCCGCCGCCGCCGGAGCCTTCGATGATGCGGATGATGGGCAGACGGAAGTCGTGCGCCATCTCCTCCGCCATCAGTGGCTTGGCGGAGATCGACGCATCCGCCGAGCCGCCGCGCACGGTGAAATCGTCGCCGACCACCACAACGGTGCGGCCGTCGACCCTGGCGCGGCCGAACACGCAGTTGGCCGGCGTCACATGCTTGAGCTCGCCATGCGCATCGTATTCACCGATGCCGGAGACGGCACCGATTTCGTGAAAGCTGCCTTTGTCGATCAGCCCGTCGATACGCTCCCGAACAGTCAGCCGGCCCTGGTCATGCTGTCGCTTGACCTTGTCAACGCCGCCCATCTCCCGCGCGAAGGCTTCGCGCCGGGCGAGCTCGTCGAGTTCCGGCTTCCAGTTCATTCAGTCCCTCCGGCGCGATCGGCTTGTTATTGTTTCGCACGGCCATCGCGATCGGCTTGCGCTCGAGACGGTTGTTGAGGAAGTCGCCCTCGGCGCCTTCGAGCAGGTCGCCGACCGCCTTGCCGAGCTTGACCATCAGCGGCGCGACCTCGCTGTGCAGCCGCTCCTCGTCATACATCGCCGCCAGGAGGCCGATCGTGACCACCACGACGGTCTGATATTGCGGCGACCACATCGGTACCGCGACGCCATTGATGTGCGGGCTCCACAGGCCGCAGGTCACGACATAACCGTGCTCGCGCAGGAACTGGCGATTGGCCTCGATGCGCGGTTTCAGCAGCCGGGCCGCCTCCGGCGCCTCCCGCTCCATTTCCGCAACCAGGGCATCGCCGATCTCCGGCTGCAGCGCCGCCGTATAAGCGGCGCCCGCGGCGGTCGAGGCCATCGCGATCCGGCTGCCGGTTCCTTCGTGCAAACCGAGCGCGCTCGCCGAGCGGGCAAACTCGAGATAGACCAGATGGAACCGATCGGGGATGACGAAGCCCACCGTTCCCGGCAATTGCTCGGCGACATCCTCTAGCCGCAGGCGAATGAGGTTGCGCAGCTGCGCGCCCTTCATCATCGAGGCGCCCATCGCGACCGCGCTCGGCCCAATCCGGTATTTCTGATCGCGCGGCAGGTACACGAGCTGCCCCATGCGCGTCAGCGTGTGCGTGAGCCGCGACACCGTCGAGCGCGGCAGGCCGCAGCGGTTGGAGATTTCGAGATTGCCGAGCCGCGCCTCGTGGCCCTCGAAGCATCGCAACACATCGAATGCGCGCGATACCACCTGGATGACATCACTTTCGCCAGCTTCGCCAGCGAGCACGCCTTGCCTACTCAACCGCTCAGAACGTCGTCCCATGTTCCCTACCACTGTGTTTCGCTCTGCGGAATTAAATTCCGCTTGAAGGACACGCTACCTCAGGCATCTTGCGACGACAACAAAAAGGCGATTGGCATGCCAGAAATTAAGATCGTCACGGAAGTCGCAGGACGCATCTGCGCGATTCCCGTCGAAGTTGGGAAAAGCGTCGCGGATGGCGACGACGTTGCATTCGTCGAAGCCATGAAGATGGAGATCCCGGTGCCCTCACCTTCGGCAGGCACGATCACATCGCTCCTCGTCAAGCTTGACGACGTCGTCGCCGAAGGCCAGGCGATCGCGATCATCGCGAGCTGAGGCCACGATCAGCATCGCGATCGCGGCAATCTGCTCGAACTGAAGGACGAAATCTTTCGTCGAGTCGCTAGTGACCGAATTTCCGGCGGCTCAGCGCACTTCCGGACGGGTTGCATGCGCCCTGATGGCGTTGCACAAGGAGGGTATGACACCGCTATCATCGCCAGCCAGCGCCTGGACACAATCGAAGCCGCCTCTGCTGCGGTTCCTCGACACTTGCCACGCCGAATTCGCCGCGGAGCCCTCCGGCGCGGTCGCCGACTACATCCCCGAACTCAGCAAGGCCGATCCTGCCCATTTCGGCATCAGTCTCGCGACGCTGGATGGCCATGTCTACGAAGTCGGCGACAGCCGGGTGCCCTTCACCATCCAGTCGATGTCAAAGCCGTTCGTGTTCGCACTGGCGCTCGACATGCTGGGCGCGGCGCGGGTCGAGAGCGCGATCGGCGTCGAGCCCTCCGGCGATCCCTTCAACTCGATCCGGCTCAATGCCGAGAACCACCCGTTCAACCCGATGGTCAATGCCGGCGCGATCGCCTGCACCGGGCTGATCCACGAGGGCAAGAGCGAGGCAGCGTTCGAGGAGATCCGAAGGGCGCTCGGCCGCTTTGCCGGCCGCGAGCTTGATGTCGACGAGTCCGTCTACACGTCCGAAAGCCAGACCGGCGACCGTAACCGTGCCATTGCCTATCTTCTCAAGACCAATGCGGTCATCACGGATAATGTCGCTGAAGTGCTCGACGTCTATTTCAGGCAATGCGCCGTGCTCGTCACGGCGCGCGACATCGCAGTGATGGCGGCGACGCTCGCCAATCGCGGCGTCAATCCGGTCACCGGCGAGCAGGTGATGACACCTTACGCGATCTCGCGGACGCTGTCCGTGATGACGTCGTCGGGGATGTACGATTATGCCGGCGAATGGATCTACCGGATCGGCATCCCCGCCAAGAGTGGCGTCGGTGGAGGCATCCTCGCGGCCCTCCCCGCTCGGCTCGGCCTCGGTAGCTATTCGCCGAAGCTCGACAAGCACGGCAACAGCGTGCGCGGCATCAAGGTCTGCGAGGCACTGTCTTCTCACTATGACCTGCACATGCTCAACCGTAGCGACGACGCACGCAACGCGATCATCGCGGACTATCACATCGGTCAGAGCCCATCCCGCCGCGTCCGTCGCCTCGGGGAACGCGAGATCCTCGCAGCGCACGAGGACGAGGTCCGGGTCATCGAGCTCGTCGGCACCTTGTCGCTCTCGGCCGTCGATTACGTCTCGCGGCGGCTCGCCGCGCAGCCGCGGCCGCAGCTCGTGATCTTCGACCTGCACCGCGTCACCTCGACGACGCGCGCTGGCGCGCGGCTCGTGGCGGAGGCCTTCGAAGATCTCGCGGCGCTGAACGTCACCGTGGTCCTCTCCGGCGTCCAGCGCAGCTCGCGGGAATGGACCGCACTTCGCGAATGGACGGCAACGCTGAAGAACGTTCGCGACTTCTACCTGCTCGACACCGCGATCGAATGGGCTGAAGACCAGATCGTCTATCGCTATGGCGGAGCGATCGATTTTCACGAGACCACGGAACTGGTCGAGCAGCCGCTGCTTGCGGGCCTCGATGAGGAAGAGTTAGCCGACCTCGGCTCGCTCTGCACGATCCGCACCTATCAGACCGGCGCGAAGATCGTCGCGGCCGGCGATCCCGCCGATTCCCTGTTCTTCCTGCGCAGCGGCGCCGTGCACGTCACGCTGCCCGACGGCGTTCGCCTGGCAACGCTGACGGCCGGGATGGCCTTCGGCGAGATGGCGCTGCTGGAATCGACCCGCTCCGCCGATGTACTGGCCGACATGGCGGCGACCGCCTTCGAGGTGCCGCTGAAGGATTTCGAGCGTTTTCGTCAGCAGCATCCGCACGCCAGCGAGCGCATCATGCGTAACCTCGCACAGCTCCTCGCCGACCGGCTGATCGTCGCCAACACCAAGGTGGATATCCTGACGTCGACGTAAGGCTGCTCAGGATTGTCGGGCACGTGTTTCTCGGCCGCCATCCATCGGCCTCACCCGCTTCCAGAGGGGCCCCTCAGGAAGAGGTCCGTCTGATTGGTCGCACGGAAGCAATCGTCTAGCGGCTCGCCGCCTCACGCAGGCGCCGGTTGACCTTGGCTGCGCTTGCTTCAAGCAATTCGGATGGCTTCTGGCCAGTCGCCGCGCACAGGCATGCCCAGTAATAGATGACGTCGCCGAGCTCATCGACGAGACCCGCCTGATCGAGCCAACTATCGCGCAGCAGCTTCTTGATGTGCTCGGCGACTTCGCCGGATTCGCCGGCGAGACCAAGACCGAGATAGGACAACCGCTCGTTCGACGGATGTTCATCGACTTTCGCAACCGTTGCGGCCCAGGCCGCATATTCATCGATTGTCATCGGCAATCCTCAACGGTTCTTTCGGATCAGCCTACGACCTCCGTCACCGGCTGGAGGTCGATCTCGAACGTCTCAAGAAATTTCGACGTCATGATGTAGAAGCCGACCGCAAGCTGCAACTCGACCAGCGCACCCGGTGTGAGCTTTGCGGCGATTGCCCTGAAGGTCGCGTTCGTCGGCTTGTTCAGCTTGACGATCTCGTCCGTAAAGGCGAGCGCCGCGCGCTGCGTCTCGGTAAAGCATGTCGCCGCCTGCCAGTCGGAGAGCGCCTCATTCTGCTCGTCGGTGACGCCGACATTCTTGCCGATGCGCCTGTGCGCGATGACTTCGTACGGCGCGTCGCAGAGAATTCCGGTCCGTGTGATCGCAAGCTCCCGCACGATCGGGTCAAGCTCGCCCCGGCTCCGGATCGCGCCGCCCAGCCGGCAGTACTGCACGAAATAATCGGGCGAATGCGACATCATGCGAAAGATATTGGCGTTGCGATTCTTGGCCAGGATATCGCGCGTGCGCTCGGACGCCTTGGAAGGATCGGCGTAGTCGATACGGGCCATCAGCCACCTTGCGTATTGGTCTTGTTGCGGTTTTTGCCGGCAGTTTCTCGAGACTATTCTTGCACCGACGCAAGAGCAACATCATCGAGTCAAATTGCCGCCGTATTGCTGAACGACCTTGCAACCGTCGATATTCGCCGCGTGGGGACAAATCGCAGCGAATACTCGAGGTGGGGTGTTCCGAGTAAAAAATATGACCGTCGTTTGCGCAGCGCGCGCAACGATGAGTCACGCCCAAGTCTAGGGAGTAAACCGCATGAAGGTAGCCACCAGGAGGGCGGCCTCGGAAGCGTTCGCGCATATGCTGGCGGTGACGGCGATGCTCGTCATCGCCAGCATATTGTTCTACGGGCGCTGAAAGAAATTTCGTCGTTCCGGGGTGGTGCGTACGGGACTGCGCGAAGCGCGCGGCCCGGTAACCAGACCCAGAATTCCGTTCCAGGTTCGGTCCGTTCGACCGCCCCCGAATGACGAAAACCAGTAGCTAAACTTTGGTGAAAAACGGCACGAGCTTCCCGGCAAACGAAGCGAACTGCGCGGTGACCTCGTCGCCGATCGCAAGATCCTTCCCACCGTGAGCCATCATGCGAAAGCCCTCGACACAGTCGACGAGCAGGATGTTGTAGGGCACATGCACGCGCGACTCCGGCGTGGCCGCGCGGCAGACGAGCGTCGTTGCATAGACCCTGCCCAAGCCGCTCGCGCGATGCTCCCGCGGATCAGGCGCACCACACGCCGCACAGAAGGCGCGATGGAAATACTGCACGCCGCCGCACGATCCGCAGCATTGATAGACGATCGCCGCCTCGCCCTTGGTCCAGTCCGCAATTCGCGCGCTCATCGCACCCGCTCCAGGAACATGCTGACATGCGAGGACAACACGCCGCCATCTCCATGCAGCAGCGCGATCGAGGCGTCGCGGACCTGACGATTGCCTGCTCGCCCGGTCATCTGGAGATGCGTTTCGACCAGATGCGCCATCGCGCCGCCGACGCCGCAATGGCCGTAGCTGAGGAGTCCGCCATGGGTGTTGAGCGGCATGCGTCCGTCGCGGCTGAAATATCCGGACCGCACGCGCGCGGCGGCTTCGCCGCGTCCGGCAAGTCCGAGGTCTTCGAGCAGCATCGCAAGTGTGATGGTGAAGCTGTCATAGACTGCGGCATACCGCACATCCGATATCGCAAAGCCTGAGGCCTGTTTCGCGCGCGCAATCGAAATCTCGGCGCCGAGCTCACTGAGCGCCGGAGCTGCAGTGACATGCTGATGGGTATGCGCCTGGGCGCAGCCGCGGATCCGCACGCCGGCTTCGCCTGTCCGCTCGCGGCTGATCACGAACGCGGCGCCGCCGTCGGACACCGGGCAGCAATCGAGGAGTTTTAACGGCAGCGCCACGGGCTTGGATGCCATCACGTCGGCAACCGTGACCGGCTCATGGAATTGCGCGCCGGGATGGGTGCAGGCGTGCGCGCGCATCAGCACGGCGAACTCCGCAAGATCCTCCTCGGTCACACCGTACTCGTGCATATAACGGGACGCGACGAGGCCGTAATAGGCGGGGATGGTCGGGCCGAGCGGCACCTCGTAATCGGGATGACCGACCTGCGCCAAGGCCCGGATCGAGGCATCGCGGCTCTGTCCGGTCAGACGGTTCTCCCCGGCGACAACGAGCACATGCCGAACCACGCCGGCCTCGACCAGGTGATGGGCGAGCATGGTCATCGCGAGCCCGGTCGCGCCGCCGACCTGCACGGCGTGGGCGTAGCTCGGACGGATGCCGAAATGCTCGGCGAAGACGGTTGCCAGCATGATGTGCGGCGACACCGTCGAATAGCCGCAGAGGACGCCGTCGATCTCAGGTCGTACCAGCCCGGCATCGTCGAGTGCAAGCTGGGCCGCGCGGCTCATCAGGTCGAGCGAGGATGAGCCTTCGTGCTTGCCGTAAGGCGTAAGCCCGACGCCGGTGACGAAGCTCATGGCGCTCTCTCCCTACTCCGGCGGCGAGCGGGTCACGCCGTCGCGTATCAGGGCCGCGATCTCATCCGCGGAATAGCCGATCTCCCTCAAGATCTCAGCACCGTGCTCGTTGAGGCGCGGTGCGAACCGTGACGGTTCGGCGTCGGTGTCCGACCAGGTCGCGGTGACCTTCATGCTGCGGATGGGCCCCTCGGTCGGATGGGTGACCACCGGGAAGAAGCCGGTCGCCTCCAGATGCGGGTCATGCAGGATCGTTTGCAAATCGTGCATCGGCATGACCGGCACGTCGGCCTTGGTCAAAAGCTCGATCCATTCGGCGGTCGTGCGTGTCTCGAAGATGCGCGCGAGCTCGGCATAGACGAAATCGATATTCGCGGCGCGGCCGGCAAAGGTCGCAAACCTCTTGTCGGCGCGCAGATCGTCGCGGCCGGTCGCCTCGAAAAAATTCTGCCACTGCTTGTCGTTGTAGACGATCACGCTGAGGTAGCCGTCCGCGGTCTTGTAAGGCCTGCGGTCGCGCGACAGATGACGTGCGTAGCCACCCTTGTCGAGCGGCGGCTCGAACGTGAGTCCCCCCATGTGATCGCCCATGACGAAGCCGGCCATGGTCTCGAACATCGGGACGTCGACGCGCTGGCCGCGCCCGGTGCGGTCGCGGTGCACGAGGCTGGCGCAGATCGCGCCGACCGCGGTGAGGCCCACGATGCGATCGACCAGCGCGTTCGGCACGTAGCGCGGCACGCCGTCGCCGGTCTGTGCCATCAACGCGGGCAGCGCGGTGGCACCCTGGATCAGATCGTCATAAGCGGGCTTTGCGGCATAGGGCCCGTCCTGGCCGAAGCCGAACACGCCGGCATAGACGAGGCGCGGGTTGATCGCGGAGACCACGTCATAGCCGAGCTGAAGGCGCGCCATGGCCTGCGGACGGACGTTGTAGACGAGAACGTCGGCATCCTTGATGAGCCGCAGCACGGCGTCGCGGCCCGCGGGCTTCTTCAGGTCGAGGCAGATCGAGCGCTTGCTGCGATTGGTGTTGAGAAACACCGGGCCCATGCCGGCATGACGCATCGGGCCGATCAGGCGAGTGACGTCGCCTTCGA
Source organism: Bradyrhizobium sp. UFLA05-108 (assembly GCF_059803455.1). Classification (NCBI taxonomy): domain Bacteria; kingdom Pseudomonadati; phylum Pseudomonadota; class Alphaproteobacteria; order Hyphomicrobiales; family Nitrobacteraceae; genus Bradyrhizobium; species Bradyrhizobium sp. UFLA05-108. Next base: position 77,999 of record NZ_JBANAZ010000032.1, read on the forward strand.
GCGACTCCACCTTGATGATGTCGGCACCGTAGTCACCGAGCATCTGGGTCGCATACGGCCCCATCAGCACGGTCGTCATGTCGATGACCTTGATGCCCTTTAGCGGCCCCATCGTTCACTCCCGATTGCGCGGGGGCCAAGATGTGGCCCGCGATTTCGGTCCAGCTAACGGCAGCGGCGGGACCCGAGCAAGTGCGGCCGGCGTATGGCCGCATGCGCCGCGTGCGAGCGCGGCGCGGCGCTTATTTCTTCTGGCGGGCTTCGCGGATCTTGAGCAGCCGGTCGAGCTCGTCGTTCTGCTGGTTGATGCGATCGGCGATACGCGCCTCGCTCTGCTCGCCGGATGCGGCGGCGGCCTGCTCGATGAGTTGCCTGATATTGCCCTCGAGGATCGCGATACGATCGTTGAGTTCGTCTAGTGATAGCGAGCTGTCATTGCTCATGATGCATTCCCCGGAAATCAATCAAGAGCAGGAGGGTGAGCGAAGCGAAACGTGGCTACCTTGACATAGCGCAAGGAAGGGTGGGTGCGGCGCATTCGCGCCTTTGCCCACCCTTGCGGGTTACTTCAACGGCTCCAGGACGGAAACGTAGTTGGCAACGGCAGCGCCGCCCATGTTGAAGATGCCGCCGAGCCTGGCGTTCTTGATCTGCATGCCCTCGGGCGCTTGCCCGGCAAGCTGCATCGCGGTCATCACATGCATGGAGACGCCGGTGGCGCCGATCGGGTGGCCCTTCGCCTTCAGCCCGCCGGACGGATTGACCGGCAGCTTGCCGTCCTTCAGCGTCCAGCCCTCCTTGATGGCGCGGGCGCCCTGCCCCTTCGGCGTCAGGCCCATTGCTTCATATTCGATCAGCTCGGCGACCGTGAAGCAGTCGTGGGTCTCGACGAAGGAGAGGTCGGCGAGCGACACGCGCGCCTTCTCCAGCGCGCGCTGCCAGGCAACAGTGCAGCCTTCGAACTGGAGAATGTCGCGCTTGCTCATCGGCAGGAAGTCCTGGGCGTGCGCGGTGGCGCGGAAGCCGATCGACTTGCCCATGCCCTTGGCGGTCTCGGCATCAGCCAGCACCAGCGCCGCGGCGCCGTCGGAGACCAGCGAGCAGTCGGTGCGCTTCAGCGGGCCGGCGACGCAAGGGTTCTTCTCGCTCTCGGCGCGGCAGAACTCGAAGCCAAAATCCTTGCGCATCTGGGCGAAGGGGTTGGCGACGCCGTTCTTGTGGTTCTTGGCCGCGATCAGCGCCAGCGCATCCGACTGGTCGCCGTACTTCTGGAAATACGAGCTGGCGATCTTGCCGAACACGCCGGCGAAGCCGCCGACGGTGTCGCCGTCTTCCGGCAGGTAAGAGGCTTTGAGCAGATTCTTGCCGATCTCCGGACCCGGCGTGCGCGTCATCTGCTCGACGCCGACGACCAGCACGATCCTGGCAGCACCGGCCGCGATCGCGCGCAGGCCCTGATGCACGGCGGCCGAACCGGTGGCGCAGGCGTTCTCGACGCGGGTCGCCGGCTTGAAGCGCAGGTGCGGATCAGCCTGGAGCACCAGCGAGGCGGTAAAATCCTGCGGCGAGAAGCCGGCGTTGAAATGACCGAGCACGATCTCATCGACGTCGCTAGCCGAGATGCCGGCATCCGCAATCGCCTCATTGGCGACGCGCGTGACGAGGCTTTCGACGGTCTCGGTGTCGAACTTACCGAACGGCGTATGTGCCCATCCGACGATGCTGGCGGTCATGGTCACTCTCCTCAGATCTTCTCTTGTCTTCCCTTGCCCGATTCTTAGCCCATCGGGCCCAAGAGTTCATCAAGACTTCACGCGGCTTTGAGGCCTTTGAGGGTTCGCTGGCAGATGGCAGTTATGCCGGCCCAGTTCCCGGCCCTGATCTCCGCCGCCGGGCATAGCCAGGAACCGCCGACCGCAAGCACGTTGGGCTCGGCGAGCCAGGTCGCCGCATTGGCCTCGCCAACGCCGCCGGTGGGGCAAAAGCGCGCATTGGGGAACGGACCGCCCAGCGCACGCAGGCCCTTGATGCCGCCGGCCTGCTCCGCGGGGAAGAATTTTGCGAGATCGAAGCCGAACGCCAGGGCCTGCATCAGCTCGGACGCGGTCGCTATTCCCGGCGCAAAGGGCAACGCGCTGTCGGCGGCAGCCTTCAAAAGATCGGGCGTGCCGCCCGGGCTGATGCCGAACTTGACGCCGAGTTTCTCGGCTCGCGCGAGGTCGGCCGGGTTGAGGATGGTGCCAATGCCGACGATCGCCTCCGGCACCTCCGATATCATCGCTTTCGCGGCCTCGATCGCCACGGAGGTGCGCAGCGTCACCTCCAGCGTCTTGACGCCACCCGCAACGAGAGCGCGCGCCAGGGGCACGGCATCCTCGACACGCTCGATGGTGAGGACGGGGATGACGGTCGCGGCCTTGAACAGCGCGGCGAGCTTTTCCTGTTTGGCAGTCGTGGTCATTGCGTTTCGATTTTCACTTTGTCGCTTGGCGTGAGGTCGTCGGCCGGGGCCGCTTCTTCGGCGGCATGGCATAGGCCGGAATGATGGCACCGGGATAGCAGATCACGAGGCTCGCGAGGCGATGGCCGGCCTGCGCGGCCTCGACCGGATCGGAACCTGCGAGCCTTGCGGCAATGTAAGCCGCAGCAAAGCTGTCGCCGGCCGCGGTGGTGTCGATCACCGGCTTGGTCAGCGGCTCGGCACGCACCTCGCTTGTGCCGCCCGGAAAGCGCAGCAGGCTGACGGGTTCGGCGAGACGGAACACCAGCTCGGGAGTGGGGATGCGCGCCATCAGCTCGGCATGGCTCTCGCCGGGATACAGCGCGAGCAGGTCCTCCGTCGAGGTGAGCACGATGTCGGCGGCCTCGAATGCGGCGGCAAACACCGCGCGGGCGACGTCGCGATCGGGCCAGGCGCGGGCGCGAAAATTGGTATCGAATACGAAGCGGGTGCCGAGCAGGCGCGCGCGCTTGATCGCCGCGAACAGACGCTCGCGCCCGGCCTGATCGTAGATCGAGAGCGTGATCGCGGAGAGATAGACGATGTCATAGCTCATCAGCGAGTTGAGGAGCTCGTCCGTCTCCGGCAGATCCATCAGCCGGCGCGCGGCCGCGCTGTCGCGCCAGTGAAAGAACTGCCGCTCGCCCTTGGCATCAAGCTGGATCATGTAGAGACCGGGCAGCTTGCCGGACAGACGCATGACGCGCCTGGTGCCGACGCCCTCGGCAGCCCAGGCCGTCACCATCTCGTCACTCAGCGCGTCATCGCCGAGCGCGGTGAGATAGTCGACCTTGACCTCGAGCCGCGCGAGATAGACGGCGGTGTTGAGGGTGTCGCCGCCGAAGCCGCGCGCGTAGAGTCCGCCGCCCTGCCCCTGGCCGCCGGACTGTCCGCCTCCCTGGGCCTGCCGGAGCTCGACCATGCATTCACCGATGCAAGCAACGCTCGCCATTACTCGACCCACACTGTTCACCGGTTGCGTCAGGCGACGAAATTGCCGCCGAGCTCGTCTTCGATGTGAATGCGGATGATATCATCGAAGCTCTTCTCGGCGGTCGTGAAGCCGAGCTCGCGCGAGCGACGCGCGTCGAAATTGCGCGGCCAGCCGCCGACGATGCCCACGATGAAGGGATCCGGCTCCCGCTTGATGCGCGCGGCGACCTTCTCGCCCGCGACCCGCTTCAAGGCCGCAATCTGCTCGCCGACGGTCGCCGACAGGCCGGGCATGGTGAGATTGCGGCGCGGGCCGACCGCAGCGAGGTCCATTGTGCCGGCATGGAGCAAGAAGCCGACCGCGGAGCGTGGCGTCGCGTGCCAGTGGCGGACGTCCTCGGAAACCGGCAGGATCGCTTCCTTGCCGGCCAGCGGCTCGCGCAGGATGTTGGAGAAGAAGCCGGATGCCGCTTTGTTGGGCAGGCCGGGGCGGATGCAGATGGTCGGCAGACGGATGCCGATGCCATCGAGGAAGCCGCGGCGGGAATAGTCGGCGAGCAGCAGCTCGCCGATCGCCTTCTGGGTGCCGTAGCTGAGCAGCGGCGTGTGGAAGAACTCGTCGCCGATCGCATCCGGGAACGGCGCGCCGAATACCGCGATCGAGGAGGTGAAGACCACCCGCGGCTTGTAGCCGCCGCCTGCGAGGCGGATGGCGTCGAGCAGCATCCGCGTGCCGTCGAGGTTGATGCGATAGCCCTTGTCGAAATCGAGTTCGGCCTCGCCGGAGACGATGGCGGCCAGATGGAAGATCACGTCGGGGCGCCCCGCGACCAGCTTCTCGGCGGCTCCGGGAACGGCAAAATCGCCGGACACCGTCTCGACAGCAAAGCCGGCCTTCTCGGGCTTCTTCGGCTCGACCACGTCATGCATGGTCAGCTTGGTGATGTCGCTTTTGCCGAGCCGGCCGTCGCGTAGCAGCCGTTCGCACAATTTGCGGCCGACCATGCCGGCGGCGCCGAGAACCAGAATGTGCAAGAGCCTACTCCTTCTTATTGATCTTCAACGCGCCCGTTCGGACGCGTTCCTACGGCGGGCCCGCAATCATTCCTTCACCGCGCCGGTCATCGCCGACACATAATGCTCCACGAAGAAGGCGTAAAGGATAACCAGCGGCAGCGACCCTGCGAGCGCCCCCGCCATCAACGACCCCCAGCGGTAGATGTCGCCGTCCACGAACTCGTTGACGATCGCGACCGGCACCGTCTTGTTGCTGGTCGATTGCAGGAAGGTCAGCGCGTAGATGAACTCGTTCCAGCACAGCGTGAAGCAGAAGATGAAGGCCGAGATCAGGCCGGGAATTGCCAGCGGCAGCACGATCTTGATCAGAATCTGCCAGCGGCTCGCCCCATCGATCAGCGCGCATTCCTCGAGCTCGAACGGGATGGTCTTGAAATAGCCCATCAACAGCCAGGTCGAGAACGGGATCAGGATGGTCGGATAGGTCAGGATCAACGCCAACGGCGAGTCGAACAGGCCGTACTGGAACACGACGGTGGCCAGTGGGATGAACAGGATCGACGGCGGCACCAGGTAGGCGAGGAAGATCAGGCCGCCGACGAGATTGGCGCCCTTGTAGCGCAAGCGCACGATGGCATAGGCCGCCAGCACCGATGCGATGATCGAGAGCACGGTGGCGCAGACCGCCACGTACATCGTGTTCCAGAGCCAGTGTGGGTAGTAGCTCTCGAACAGCAGCTTGTGGAAGTGCTTGAAGGTTGGATTCCAGGTCCAGAACGGGTTGTACTTGTCGAGATCGAGCAACTGCTCGTCCGGCTTCACCGAGGTCAGCGCCATCCAGTAGAACGGAAACAGCAGGACCACGACGATGATCGTGAGCGGCAGATACAGCGTCACGATCCGCCGCGGCACCGACTGGAGATAGCTCATGCCTTCGCTGTGATCGGCGCGCGCCGGCGTTGACAGCACCGTCTTGAGATCGACTTTCGATGCAGGAAGATCAGTCATTGCTCTCTCCCTGTTGCCACTTCCTACGCTGCAGGCCGAACCAGGAGATCATGATTGCGGCAAGCAAGAATGGAATCATCGCACTGGAGATCGCCGCGCCCTCGCCGAGCTGCCCAGCGATGATCGCGCGCTGATACGACAGCGTCGCCATCAGATGGGTGGCATTGACCGGGCCGCCGCGGGTCATCGCCCAGATCAACTGGAAGTCGGTGAAGGTGAACAGCACCGAGAAGGTCATCACGACCGCGATGATCGGCGTCAGCAGCGGATAGGTAATGTATCGGAAATTCTGCCAGCGCGTTGCGCCGTCCAGCGTTGCGGCTTCGTAGAGCGAGGGCGACACCGTCTGCAGGCCGGCGAGCAGCGTGATCGCCACGAACGGCACGCCGCGCCAGATGTTTGCAAAGATCACGCAGATCCGCGCCCAGGTCGTATCGCCGAGGAAATTGATGTTCTGGCTGATCAGCCCGAGATTCTTCAGCGACCACGAAATGATCGAGAACTGGGAATCGAAGATCCACCAGAACGCGAGCGCCGAGAGCACGGTCGGCACGATGAACGGGATCAGGACGAGTGCCCGCAGCATCGCCTTGAACGGCATATTCTCATTCAGGAGAAGCGCGAGATAGAGCCCGATCGCGAATTTGAAGGCGCTGGCCACGAACGTGTACAGCAGCGTGTTGGTCACCGACAGCCAGAAGATCGAGTCGTCCCACAGCCACTGATAATTCTCGATACCGATGAATTGCCCGACTCGGCCGATGCGGGTGTCGGTGAAGGACAGCCAGATGCCGAGCCCCAGCGGATAGGCCAGGAAGAAGATCAGGAAGGCCATGGCCGGCACCATGAACCAGAAGCCGAGCCAATTGCGATTGTGCTTGAGCAGGTCCCAGGCGCTGGCCTCGCGAAACTGAGGCTTGGCTTGGGAAGCAACTACGACATCAGCCATGCCCGATATCCCTGATCAGAGTGCGAAGAGCGGGCGGCCAGACAGCCGCCCGCGTCGAGATCATCAGCGATAGATGCGCTTCAATTGCCGTTCGGCTTCCGCAATCGCACCCTTTGCGTCCTTCGTGCCGGTGCAGTAGTTGGCAAACATGTCAACGACGATGAAGTCGGCGATTGCGGTTGCCGCCTTCTCGCCCACCGTACCGATGCCGGACGCCGGCAAGGTTCGCTTGGATGCCTGCGCGAACACGGCGTTCTTTGGATCGGCCGTCCAGACCGGCGCGTTTTCATACGCATTCAGAGTCTGCGTCAGGTAACCCTGCGCCCCATCCAGCCACTTCTCGTAGTTTTCCTTCTCCAGCATGAAGGCAATGAACGCCTTCGCCGCGTTCGGGTATTTGGTGAAGTTGAAGGCGAGGATCGGCAGAGCGAGCTGCAATTCGGTCGGCTTGCCGATGGGCCCGACGGGGTGCAGCGCGTGATAGGTGTCTTCGGCGAGTTCCTTCTTGGTGGGGTCGGTCTTGGCCGCGACATAGATCGAAATGCCGTTGAGGGTACAATAAAGCTCGCCGGCCAGGTACGCCTTGTTGTTGGAGGAGTCGTTCCAGGATGGGATCCCGGGGATGAAGGTCTCGGAGAGCGCCTTGCAATACTCCAGTGCCTTCATGGTCTCGGGCGAATTGATGACGATCTTGTCGTTCTGGTCGACGGTGTAGGCGCCGTGTCCCCACAGCACCCAGTGCAACCAACCATTGGCGTCACCGCTGGCATGCCCGAGCGCGTAGCCCGCGGGCGTGTTGTTCGCCTTGAGCGCCTTGCACATCTCGAGGAAGCCGGGGAAGTCCTTCGGAAACTCCTTGAAGCCCGCCTTGTCGGTCGCCGACTTGCGGTAGGTCATGTACCCGCCGTTGGTCGCCACCGGAATGCCCAGCCAGTCGTCGCCAAGCTTGCAGGTCTTGGCCGCCGCATCCGTCCAGCCACCATACTTCTTGCCGAGGTAATCGGCGACGTCGTTCATCTTCAGCACTTTGGTCGGGAAGAGTTGGGGCAGCGTGTGGAGGCCCCAGGCTAGATCGAGACCCGAGCCGGTATTGGCCGCAACGGATGCCTTCGGCTGCACGTCCTCAAAGGACTCGCTGAACACGTTCATTTCGGTGCCGGTCGCCGCCTTGAACGCCGCGACCATCGCGTTGAATGCATCGTCTTCCGCCGGCACGAAGCGCTTCCAGCGCATCACGGTCAGCTTGGCGCCCGGCTCGGCCTTCCACGGCGAGTCCGCCGCCCAGGCTTTCGCGAATTCGAACAGTGCAGGTCCCGTCAGTGCGCCGGTTGCAGCCAGTGCCGTTCCGCCTTGAAGCAATGCCCGGCGGGTAAAGTCTTGCATGTCGTCCTCCCAATGAAACTTTTTTTAGTTTGTTGAAGTCTGTCTCACGCGTTCAGCCGTTTTCCTGTCCCCTCGTCGAACAGATGAACCAGCGACGGATCCGGCTTCAGCCGGACCTTGTCACCAGGATTGAACTGGTGCCGCTCGCGGAACACGGCGACAACCTGCTCGCCGCCGAGCTTTGCGAACACCTGCGTCTCCGAGCCCGTCGGCTCGACGACGACGATCTCGGCTTCCGCCCCGTCGTCGGCGATCGTGAAATGCTCGGGCCGCACGCCATAGACCGCGGGCTGTCCGTCGGACGCGGTCGGCGCGGTCTTGAGCGGCAACTTGACGCCGTTCGGTCCCTCGAAGGTCGCCACCCCGTTCGAGCGCACATGGCCCTTGAGGAAGTTCATCGCCGGCGAGCCGATGAAGCCCGCGACGAACTGATTTTCGGGCTTGTCGTAGAGCTCGAGCGGCGTACCCATCTGCTCGACGATGCCGTCATGCATGACGACGATCTTGTCGGCCATGGTCATGGCCTCGATCTGGTCGTGGGTGACGTAGACGGTCGTGGTCTTGAGCCGCTGGTGCAGCTCCTTGATCTCGGTGCGCATCGCGACGCGCAGCTTGGCATCGAGGTTCGACAAGGGCTCGTCGAACAGGAACACCTGCGGATCGCGCACGATGGCGCGGCCCATGGCGACGCGCTGGCGCTGGCCGCCGGAGAGCTGGCGGGGATAGCGATCGAGCAGCGGCGTGAGCGCGAGGATCTCGGCGGCGCGCTTGACGCGCTTGTTGATCTCGTCAGAGCCTGCGCTGCGCAGCTTGAGCGAGAAGCCCATGTTGTCGGCGACGGTCATGTGCGGATAGAGCGCGTAGTTCTGGAACACCATCGCAATGTCCCGCTCCTTGGGCTGGACATTGTTGACGACGCGCTCACCGATCGAGATCGTGCCTGAGGTGATGTTCTCGAGCCCTGCGAGCATGCGCAGCAGCGTCGACTTGCCGCAACCGGAGGGGCCAACCAGAACGACGAATTGACCGTCCTCGATCGGAATCGTCACGCCGTGCAGGACTTCAAAATTGCCGAACGATTTCCGCACGTCGCGGATGTGCACAGACGACATCTAGCTCCCTCCTCACTGGTCCGCAGCGCCCATCGAGCACCGCTACCGCCTTTTCTTCTGAGGCCCCACCCAACGAGGCCCCATTGTACAGGCAGCATTGTCCGCAGTTTGCGCCATTTTGGCAATTTGTCTTTGGTTAGTCGGAGCTGGTAGCGCTGTCAACGTTCCTTTGTTTGCAGGAAGGGCTGTGCTATGAGCAACAAATGGGACGAAAACGCACCAAATCGGGCAAGATCCGGCTGGCGGAGGTCGCCGAGCTCGCCGGAGTGAGCCCGATCACCGCGTCCCGCTTTTTCAGGAATCCGGAGGCGCTGTCGGTTGCCAAGCGGGCGCGAGTCGAGAGCGCCGCACGTGAGCTTGGCTATGTGCCCAATCTCGCGGCACGTGCACTGGCCTCGCAGCGCACGGAGGTGATTGCCGTTCTGATCCCCTCCCTCACCAACAACGTGTTCTCCGACGTGCTGCGCGGCATCTACGACGCGTCCGAAGGCAGCCGCTACTCGATCCAGCTCTCCAACACGCGCTACAGCATCCTTCAGGAGGAGAAGCTGCTCCGCCTGTTCCTGGCGCAGAAACCGGCCGGGCTGATCGTCACCGGCATCGACCAGACAGCCGAATCGCGTGCGATGCTGGAGGCGGCCGATTGCCCGATCGTGCAGATCATGGAGCTCGGGCCCGCCCCCGTCGACATGATGATCGGCTTTTCGCACTATGATGCGGCACGCGCGGCGGTCGCGCACCTGTTTGCGCAAGGTTGCCGCCGGGTCGGCTTCGTCGGGGCGCGGATGGATCCGCGGGTGCAGCGGCGGCTTGACGGCTATGTCTCGGCGACGAAGGACGCCGGGCTGTTCGACCAGCGCCTCGTCGTCACGACGGCGACGCCGACCTCGGTGACGCTGGGGGGAACGCTGTTTGCCGACCTGCTCGCGCGGGAGCCGAACATCGATGCGGTGTTCTGCGCCAATGACGACATCGCACTCGGCGTGCTCTTCGAATGCCGGCGCCGGGAGATCACTGTCCCTGATCAGATCGCCATCATCGGCTTCAACGACCTTGAATTCATGGCGAGCGCGGTCCCAACCCTCACCAGTGTGCGGACCAACCGCTACGAGATGGGCCGGGCTGCCGCAACGATGCTGATCGAAGCCATCGAAGGCCGCCGCCCGGAACAGCCGGTGCTCGATCTCGGTTTCAAGGTGATCGAGCGGCAAAGCTCGCTGGCGCAGCGCGCCGCCAGCCAGCCCGCACTTTCGGGAATGGTGGCGGGTCGAACACAATGATAGCGTTACCAAGGACCCATGGCTAGTATCGCACTTGTGAGGAAACGACCGCCAGGCGAGCTGCGGAATGCAGCCTTGCGCTGTCGGGCATCGCACAAGCCGACACGACAGACCGACGCCTGTGCGTTCGCATTCTAGGAGATATCAATGACAAAAAAACCAACCAACGGGCATGCACCCGCAACCAATGGCAGCCGCCGGCGCCTTCGCTCCCAGGAATGGTTCGACAACCCGCATAATCCCGGCATGACCGCGCTCTATATGGAGCGCTATCTGAATTTCGGCCTCACCCGCGAGGAACTTCAGTCCGGCAAGCCGATCATCGGCATCGCCCAGACCGGCAACGACCTCTCCCCCTGCAACCGCCACCACATCGAGCTCGCGCACCGCGTCCGCGAAGGCATTCGCATGGCCGGCGGCATCGCGCTGGAGTTTCCGACCCATCCGATCCAGGAAACCGGCAAGCGGCCGACCGCGGCGCTCGACCGCAACCTCGCCTATCTCGGCCTCGTCGAGGTGCTGTATGGCTATCCCCTCGACGGCGTGGTTCTGACTACCGGCTGCGACAAGACGACGCCTGCCTGCATGATGGCGGCGGCGACCGTCAACCTGCCGGCGATCGTGCTGTCGGGCGGCCCGATGCTGAACGGCTGGCATGACGGCGAGCGCACCGGCTCGGGCACCATCGTCTGGAAGTCGCGCGAACGTCTTGCCGCCGGCGAGATCGACTACGAAGAGTTCATGGAGATCGTCGCCTCGTCCGCGCCCTCGGTCGGCCATTGCAACACCATGGGCACGGCCTCGACGATGAATTCGCTCGCTGAGGCACTCGGCTTCTCGCTGCCGGGCTGCGCGGCGATCCCGGCGCCCTATCGCGAGCGCGGCCAGATCGCCTACGAGACGGGCAAGCGCATCGTCGAGATGGTCTGGGAGGATCTGAAACCCTCCGACTTCCTGACCCGCAAGGCGTTCGAGAACTGCATCGTGGTGAATTCGGCGATCGGCGGCTCGACCAATGCGCCGATCCACATCAACGCACTCGCCCGCCACATCGGCGTCGAACTCTCGATCGACGACTGGCAGAAGTACGGCCACGACGTGCCGCTGCTGGTGAACCTGCAGCCGGCCGGCTTCTATCTCGGCGAAGAATTCCATCGCTCCGGCGGCGTGCCCACCGTGGTGCGCGAGCTGATGAAGCACAAGCGCATCCACGAGGACGCGCTCACCGTCAACGGCCGCGGCATCGGCGAGAACTGCGCCAATGCACCGAAGCCCGATCAGGACGTGATCTGGGCCTACGACAAGCCCATGGTGAAGGACGCCGGCTTCCTGGTGCTGCGCGGCAATCTTTTCGATTCCGCGATCATGAAGACCTCTGTGATCTCCAAGGAGTTCCGTGATCGCTACCTCAGCAACCCGAAGGACCTGAACGCGTTCGAGGGACGCGCCATCGTGTTCGAGGGACCGGAGGACTATCACGAGCGGATCGACGATCCCTCGCTCGACATCGACGAGCGCTGCGTGTTGTTCATCCGCGGCACCGGACCGATCGGCTATCCCGGCGGCGCGGAAGTCGTGAACATGCAGCCGCCGGCGGCGCTGATCAAACGCGGCATCCATTCCCTGCCCTGCATCGGCGATGGCCGGCAGTCCGGCACGTCGGGATCGCCCTCGATCCTCAACGCTTCGCCGGAAGCGGCCGCAGACGGCGGCCTCGCGATCCTGAGGACCGGCGACAAGGTGCGCATCGACCTCAACAAGGGGAGCGCCAACATCCTGATTTCGGATGAGGAAGTTAAGAAGCGCCATGCCGAGCTGAAGGCCAATGGCGGCTTCAAGCATCCGCCGAACCAGACGCCGTGGCAGGAGATCTATCGCAACACCGTCGGCCAGCAGTCGACCGGCGCCTGCATGGAGCTCGCCACGCGCTACCAGAACGTCGCCGGCACGTTCGGCGTGGCGCGGGATAACCACTAGCCTCCGTCATTGCGAGCGCAGCGAAGCAATCCAGAATCCTCAGGGCGGCAGACCGGATTGCTTCGTCGCTACAGTGCAAAATTGCTACGCAATCTTGTCACGAGCTCCCTCGCAATGACGAGCCGATAGACAAGTTGAAGGTGAGGAGAAAAACAAAATGGCAGACCGCCTCAAGGGGAAGCGCGCTGTTGTCACCGCCGCAGCGGCAGGCATCGGGCGCGCATGTGCAACAGCATTCGCGCGTGAAGGCGCAACCGTCATCGCCACCGACATCAATGAAGGCGGCATCGCCACCTTAAGCAAGGACGGCGTCGCCGAGACGGCAAAGCTCGACGTTCGCAACACCGCCGACGTCAACGCCTTCGCCAAGCGCATCGGCAAAATCGACATCCTGCTCAATGCGGCAGGTTTCGTGCATAACGGGACGATTTTGGACTGTTCGGAAGAGGACTGGGATTTCTCGTTCGACCTCAACGTCAAATCCATGCACCGGACGATCAAGGCGTTTCTGCCGGCGATGCTTGCGGGCGGCGGCGGCAGCATCGTCAACATCTCGTCTTGCGCGGCGCTGAGGCCGCCGGCCAATCGTTATGTCTACAGCGCGTCCAAGGCGGCGGTGTCGTTGCTGACGCGCGCGGTTGCGCTCGACTTCATCACGCAAGGAATCCGCTGCAACAGCATTTGCCCCGGCACCGTCGAGACGCCCTCGATGCTCGACCGCGCCGCCGCCGTTGGCCCACAGGGCAAGGAGATGTTCATCGCCCGCCAGAAGATGGGCCGGCTCGGCACCGCTGAGGAAATCGCGGCCATGGCAGTCTATCTTGGCAGCGACGAAAGCGCGTTCACCACCGGCGTCGACCTCGTCGTCGACGGCGGCTTCATGCTCTGATTGATCCTCGTCACGAGAGGAAGGAATTCTTGCATGAACAAGATCGACCTCAACGGCCGCTGCGCGATCGTCACGGGCGGAGCGCAGGGTTTTGGCCGCGCCATCACCGAGCGTTTCGTCGCATCCGGCGCCAAGGTCGCGATCTGGGATTTTGACGCGGCCCTGGCCGAGAAGACCGCCAAGGAAATCGGCGGCGACGTTCGCGTCTTCAAGGTCGACGTCGCCGACGCGGCCGCGGTCGACCAGGCCCGCGATGCGACCCTCGCCGCCTTCGGCAGGATCGACATCCTCGTCAACAATGCCGGCATCGCCGGCATCAACAAGACGGTCTGGGAGACCGATCTCGAGGAATGGCGCAAGGTGCTGCGCATCAACCTCGACGGCCCCTTCATCTGCTGCAAGGCGATCGTGCCGACGATGCTCAAGCAGAAATATGGGCGCATCGTGAACATCGCCTCGATCGCCGGCAAGGAGGGCAATCCGAACGCGGCGCACTACTCGGCCTCCAAGGCCGGCCTGATCGCGCTGACGAAGTCGCTCGGCAAGGAGCTTGCCGCGCACGACATCCTGGTGAACGCCGTGACGCCGGCGGCCGCGAAGACCGCCATCTTCGACCAGCTGACGCAGCAGCACATCGATTTCATGCTGTCGAAGATCCCGAAGGGCCGCTTCGTCCTGGTGGAGGAGCTCGCTGCGATGGTGGCCTGGCTTGCATCGGAAGACTGCGGGTTTTCGACCGGCGCGGTGTTCGATATCTCCGGCGGCCGCGCCACCTATTGAGGGCGTCATGATCAGGGAAGGCGGATGCCTCTGTGGTGCGGTGCGGTTCAAGGCGGAGGGCGATCCGCTCAACGTCCGCGTCTGCCATTGCCGCAACTGCCAAAAGGCCATGGGCTCGCCCTTCTTCGCCCGCGCGCTCTTTCCGCAGGCTGCGCTGACCGTCGAAGGCGAGACCGGCCGTTTTCCAATATCGGAGCGCATCGATCGCGTCTTCTGCAAGCAATGCGGCACGCGACTCTTCTCGTGGCGGCGTGACGGCTCGGCGGCGGGCGTTGCGCTGGCGACTTTCGACGACCGTAACGCCTTCGTGCCCACCGAGCACATCTGGGTACGGGAAAAGCTCAACTGGCTGACGTTCGGCGACGGCCTGCCGCAATATCCGACCACCATCCCGTCCTGATGGGGCCGAACGGCGCCCGTCTTCGCCGGGACGATGAATCGTGATAGTTCGGCCATATCGGGCACGAACCGGGGCAACCGCTTGAACGTCTCCCTCTACGACCTCTCCGTCTGGGTGCTGCCGCTGCTGATCGCCATCACCTTCCACGAGGCCGCGCACGGCTTCGTGGCGCACCGTCTCGGCGACGATACCGCCTGGCAGCTCGGCCGGGTCAGCTTCAACCCGCTCCGGCATATCGATCCGTTCGGCACCCTGATCCTGCCGGCGATGCTGCTGTTTGCGCATTCGCCGTTCCTGTTCGGCTATGCCAAGCCGGTGCCGGTGAACTTCCGCAAGCTCAACAACCCGAAGCTCGACATGGTCTGGGTGGCGCTGGCCGGCCCCGCGACCAACATCCTGCTGGCTCTGCTGGCGGCCCTGGCACTCCACGCCCTGCCTCTTGCGCCGGCAAGCTCGGCGCAATGGATATTCGACAACCTGAGGAATTCGCTTCTGATCAACGCGGTGCTGGCCGTCTTCAACATGATGCCGATACCGCCGCTCGACGGCGGGCGGGTCGCGGTCGGCCTGTTGCCTCGGCCCCTCGCCCTGCCGCTGGCCCGGCTCGAGCCGTTCGGGATGCTGATCCTGATCGCCATCCTGATCCTGCTCCCCCTTGCGGGTTCGCAGTTCGGTCTAAATCTTGATGTTATCTCGGCAATACTGCGAACGTTGACCGGATATGTGATTAAGGCCGTTCTCTTCCTGACCGGCAACGCGTAGTTGAACCAGGACGAACCCAGAGAACCCGAAGGGCCCGAGGCCAACTTGGTCAAAGCTGCCGACATGCTGATCGCGCGCCGAGCCGACACCCGCGCCCGCGCCGATTTCGCCACCTGGAAGATGATGGCCAAGCTCAACGGGTTGTCCGCGCTGCCTCCAGAGGCCCAGGAGTTCCTGGCGAGCTATAAGAAGCTCTTGGAGCAGACGAGCGAGGACGACGCCACCGAGGCGACCATCGCCTCGGTCTACAAGGCCTACTATGCCGAAATGGGCGGCGCCGGTACGCCGCCCGATGTTCGTCCCCGGGCCAGCGAGCCCGTGAAGGACAATGTTACCGCCTTCCGCCGCCCGTCGCCCAAGCCGAAGAAAGCCGGCACGTTCGGGGTGACCGCGTTCGGCGGAACCGAGAAGCGGCCGCTTCCGGTGGCGCTGATCTTCGCCTGCCTGGTCGTGGTCTACGTCGCGATCCGCTACTACTGGCGCTGAGCCGACTTCTTCTTCGTCTCTCGCGGCGGGAAGGTCACGTCGAGCGTCCGCTCGAACTTTTCATCCGTCAGTCCGGCCGGCGGTTGCGGCACGGGATCCGAGCGACGGATCATCGAGACCGCCGCCGCATCGAAGGCTGCGTCGCCAGAGGACTCCACCACGTCGACCGAAAGCACGTTGCCTTTGCGGTTGAGGACGAGAGTCACCTTGACCTTCTGCGACTTCGGCTCCTTGCCCTCAGGGTAGACCTGGTGCAGCTTGAAATGGGCACTGATCTTGCGGTTCCAGTCGGCAGTCAGCTTCAGGATGTCCTTCCCGATGCCGAGCACCGGTGCCATGGCCTTCTCAGCCTCGCGCGCAGCGTCATCGAGCTTCTGCCGCGCCGATGCGACCGACAGCGGCGATGCCTCGACAGCCGGGGTCTCGACGGCCGCGACCTTTTGACTCTCCTCGTCCGGCTTTTTCGCGTTGTTGTCGGCGACGACCCGGTCGGCATCGTCGACGTCCTGGTGCTGGTCCTTGGGAAGCTCCGTTTCCTTCACCTCAGCCTTTTGTTCGGGTATCGCCCGCTGTTCCTGCATGGCCTCGCTGTCAGGTCCGGGTGGAAGCTCGGACTCGGGAGCATCCGGCGAGGCCATTTCGACGGCGAATTCCGCACCGGCCACACCCAGACCGTCGTCTCCACCATCCGTCTGCAAATGCGCGAGCGCCAGCGCCGCGCCTCCCAGATGCAGCGCGAGCGCCGCCACTGCGGCCAAAACCCACAGCCGCCTGGATGGTCTCGGTTCGATCTCGAGATCGGACATGACAAGAGCCTCTAGGGCTTCGCAGGGTCTGCCGCGGAAGATGTCGGAGAAGCCGGGACACCTTCCAGCGTCACCAGCTTCACCTTGGAGTATCCACCCGAACGCAACAGCTCCATCACGCCCATCAGTTCGCCATATGGCACTGTGCGATCGGCGCGCAGGAAGACGTACTTGTCCTTGCTCATGTCCGACAAGCCGTCGAGCGAGGCGGCCAGGTTGGCACGCGTGACCGGGTTCTCCCCGATCGCAAGCGTCAAATCGGACCTGATGCTGACATAGGTCGGCTTGTCCGGCTTCTTCTGCGGTGTGGCGGTGGAGGTCGGCAAATCGACAGGCAGGTCAACCGTCGACAGCGGCGCGGCGACCATGAAGATGATCAGCAGCACCAGCATGACGTCGATGAATGGCGTGACGTTGATCTCATGCGTCTCGGAAAAGTCCGCATCATCGTCGAGATCGTTGTCTGCGATCGAAGCTCCCATCGCCTACTCCGCCGCTGCGCGCGAATGAACGCTGCCATGGCTACGGTCGAGGTCGCGCGAGAGCAGCCGCGCCGCCGCACCCGAGGCGCGGCTGACGAGCTCGAGATAGCCCTTCGTCATGCGCGCGAAATGATTGTAGATGATGACGGCGGGGATCGCCGCGACGAGGCCGATCGCAGTCGCAAGCAGCGCTTCGGCGATGCCCGGCGCGACGACTGCAAGGTTCGTCGTCTGCGACTTCGAGATGCCGATGAAGCTGTTCATGATGCCCCAGACGGTGCCGAACAGGCCGACGAAGGGCGACGTGGCGCCGATGGTCGCAAGCACGCCCATGCCGATCCGAATCCGTCGCGACTCCGCGCGGGCGATCTCGGCGAAGCTCGAGGCGGCGCGTTCCTTGATGCCGGCGTCGCTGGAGATTCCTGCTGACGCCCGCGCCTCGCGCAGCGCGGCCGCAAGGAATGACGGCAAGATGCCTTCCTTGGCACCGAGCGCGAACTGCGCCTCTGCCAGCGAGCGAGCGTCGGCGACCTTCTTCAGGGCCGAACGCAGCCTGCCCTGTGCCAGCGTCAGCTCGATCGATTTCGCGATGAAGATGGTCCAGGTGACGAGAGACGCGAAGGCAAGCCCGATCATCACCGCCTTCACGATGATGTCCGCCGACATGAACATCACCCAGGGCGACAGCTCCTTCATCACAGGCGCGGTCGATTTCAGCACACGGCCGGCATCGGCCGACGCCGCATCGGACGCGGCACCCGCGGGGGCAACCGTCGCCGCAGGCGCGGCTGCTGATGGCGCCGCCGGAGCGCCGACCGGCTGCGATGCGGCCGGCGGCGTTGCCGTCTGTTGCTGTGCCGAAACAGGCACTGCGAGCGCGATCACCGCGATCATCACGGTTGCGGCAAAGCTTGCTCGGAAGGGTGTCATCTTCATACTTCGGCCCAGTAGCGAATGAGGTTGTGATAGATACCCGTCAATTTGACCGTTTCGGGGTCGTCGCGCCCAAGCCGCTGCGCCAGCGCCTGAACGGCAGTATCGAGGTCAAAGATCAGGCTGCGGGCTCGATCATCCCGTACCATGCTCTGCAGCCAGAAAAAAGACGCCACCCGCGCGCCCCGCGTCACCGGCGTGACCAGATGCAGGCTGGTCGAGGGATACAGCACGCAGTCGCCGGCCGGCAACTTAACTTCGTGCGAACCGTAGGTGTCCTCGATCACGAGTTCGCCACCGTCGTATTCCTCCGGCTCGGAGAGGAACAGCGTGACCGACAGGTCGGTGCGGATGCGAAGGCCGGTCAGGCGATCGCCGCGGATCGCATTGTCGACGTGCAGACCAAAATGGTGTCCACTGCTCGCCGCATAGCGGTTGAACAGCGGCGGGAAGATCTGGAGCGGGATCGCAGCCGCCAGGAAGCGCGGGTTCGCCGTCAGCGCCGAGATGACGCGGTTGCCGAGCCTGCGTGCGACCTCGCTGTCCGGCGGCAATTGCTCGTTGCGCTTGACCATCGCCGACTGCGCACCCGCGGTGGAACGCCCGTCTTCCCAATCGCTGGCGTCCATGATGCGGCGGAAATCCGCCACATCATCCTTGCTCAGGACGCCTTCTATGCATGTCAGCATGGCACCTCGTGTCGTCTCCTCAGTAACGGGCCGATAGCACCAGATAGGCGGCGCGTCCTGGTGCCTCCAGCACGAACGGCGCAGCGCTCTGGTACAGCGCGTCGTAGTAGCGCTTGTCGAAGATGTTGTTGACGAACAGCTTGACCTGCCAGTTCTTGTTGATCTTGGCTTCCGCGAACGCGTCAAAACGCCAGTAGCTGGGGATCGATGTACCCTGGTTGGCCGCGAGGAACGTGCCACCATAGATCTTCGAGCGATAGACGGCCTGGCCACCCAGCTCCCAGATGTCGGTGAGCTGGTACTTGGTGAGCATGCTGAAGGACTGATGCGCGACGTTGGAGAGCGGCAAGCCGACGTTCGTCGTATACAGTGTCGTGTTGGCCGGCGGGATCAGCGACTTGGTTACCTCCGACTGCATCAATACAAGGCCGCCGAAAATGCTCCATTTGTCGGTGATCTTACCACCCACGCCAAGGTCGATGCCGCGGATGCGATAGGCTGCTCCGGCAGTGATGCAGGAGACGGTCCCGGTCGTACCGGCAGGATAGGGACAGGTTGCGGTCGCAGTAGCGGCGGTGACGTTGCGGGACTCGCGCGCATTCTCCTTCTCGGTCTGGAAAAGTGCAGCCGTCAGCAACAGGTGTCTATCGAACAGCTCCCACTTGGTACCGAGCTCGATGGCTTTGTTCTTTTCCGGACCGAAGATCTGAGGAACGCCCCCGTTGAGCACCGGCGCGAGGCCGCCGTACTGGACGCTCGTCCCGTCGAATTCCGCGCCCACCGGATTAGATGAGGTCGCGTAAGCTGCATAGACGCTTCCATTCGGCAATGGCTTCAGGGTAAGGCCGAGGTTGAAGTTCGGCATCCCGTAGTCCTGCTGTTGCTGACCGAAGACATTGGCGACGCCGTTGACTGTCCCGTAACCGTTCACCTTGATGTTGTAGTCGTCATAGCGGACGCCACCGTTGAGGATCAGCAAATCATTGTAGTTCGCCGAATCCAGCAGGTAGACCGACTTGGTGTCGATCTTGATGTTCGTTGGCAATCCTGAAAGACCTCCTGGTATTCCAAAGGGGAGGTTCGTGAACTGCGGATTGAAAACGCTCACGCCGGTCAACGACCCAGCCCCGGTGAATCCTCCAGGAAGGGCTTCGGAGCTCAGGCCAACATATTTGTCGATCGACGACGTCTCGTGATCATATTCGAAGCCAGCAAGGGCAGTGTGCCTGAAGCCGGCGCCGTCGTTGAACTTGTAGGTCGCCTCGGTCTGATTGGCGATCACGTCCGTGGCCTGGTAGCGGCTCTGCGGATTGGCGCTGAGGGTCGAGGCCGATAGCGGGGTTGCGATGACCGGCGCTTCAGGCAGCGTTCCGATGTAGTTCTGGGTGGAATGCGAATCCCGGAATTTGTTGGTGATCAACAGATCGGGCGTGACCTGCACTTCGGCATTGAGCGTCCCGATGTCCTGGCCAACCCGATAGAAGTCTCGATTGACGAAGCCATACCAGTTGTTGCGGTTCGAGCCGAAATCCGGAAAAGGGCCGCCGGCAGTGCTGGCCGTGCTCGGCCGGTAGTAGGGCACGCCGAAATCCGGGAGACCGGTCAGTTCGGTATGAATATAGCCGGCGGTGATTTTGACCGCATCCACCGGCTTCCAGGTCGTGGCAACAAACGCGCCATCGCGATTGTCCTTCACGTAGTCGCGGCCGGCGACGCCCGCATCCTGAAACAGGCCGCCTGCGCGAACCGCGAGGGTCGGGCTGATCACCTGGTTGACATCAAGCACCACACGCTTGGTCTGGTCGGTGCCAAACGTGGTGTCCATGTTGTAGAAGCTCTTCTCCGTCGTCGCCTGCTTGGTCACGATGTTGATCGCGCCGCCCGTGGTGCCGCGACCCGCGAAGGACGAGCCTGGGCCGCGCAGGATTTCGACCTGCTCCGTGAAGAAGTTTTCGCGCACGCTGACGCCGGAATCTCGCACGCCATCGATGAAGACGTCATTGCGAGCGTCGAAGCCGCGGATGAAGAAGCGATCGCCGAAGGCATTACCACCCTCGCCCGTCCCCAGCGTCACGCCAGCAGTGCTGAGGATGGCCTGCTTCAGCGTGGTGGCGTTCTTGTCCTCGAGCACTTCCTTACTAAGCACCGTTACTGATTTCGGCGTGTCGACCAGCTTCTCGGGGAATTTGCCCCCGGCCTGCACGTGATCGACCTTGTAGGGTGCGGCCGGATCCGCATACGGATTGCGGTCCGCCGCGGGAGCGGGTGTGTTAGCGACTGGTGCCTGCGCCGCCTGCTGACGCTGTGCCGCGCGCCGCAACGCGGTGCGCGCGCGGACCTGCTCCGGCGACGGTTTTGAGGCAGCGGGGCGAGGACGCTCGACGGGCGCATCGACGGTCACGGGCGGCAGGTTCGACTGCTGCGCCTGCGCGCCGCTCGAAACCGACGCGACCGCGATCAGGCTTGCGACCGCCGAGACGGTCTTGCCAGATGCGACTTCGAGATTGTCGTCGAATGATTTCCGTACCGCGTTCGAACGCAACGACCGCGGAGCCCTTGCCGTGCCCATCCTACGCCCCACTTTGTTTCTGCAGTGTGTCGCCTTGCGACAAGTGTGTCGCCTTGCGACAACGCGACGCAGCGTTGGTATCGAGCGGAGTAAAGTGGGTCAACGCGATCACGGCCGGGATATCTTTGAATCAATCCAGATCAAAACGATTCTAAACTTCAGTTTGAAACGATTCTAAATTGGAGCTTGTAAGCGTTCTAAATTGACTCACGAAATGTCTGCCGAATTCTCCTTCGCATCGGTCGATCGTTGATGGCCGCGCGATATCCGCGACCATCTGGCCGCGGATATCGTAACGACGAGAGCGGGTCAGGCTGCTCTCCATCGGAGCCTCAGAACTTGGCCGAGGTGACGACGTAGAACGCCCGGCCTGGTGCGACCGCCACGAACGGTACAGCGCTGCGATAGAGCGTGTCGTAGTACAGCTTGTTGGTCAGGTTCTGCGCGTAGAGCTTCATCGTCCAGTTCTTGTCGATCTTCTTCTCGACGAACGCGTCGAAGCGCCAGTAGCTCGGCAGCTCATTGCCGGTGTTGGCCGCAAACGTGCCGCCATAGACCTTCGAGCGATACACCGCCTGCCCGCCGAGCTCCCAACCATCGTCGAGCTTGTACTTGGTGAGCATGCTGAACGACTGGTGGGCGACGTTGGCCAGCTGGAGGCCGATGTTGGAGGCGATGCCGCTTTGCGTGACCTTCGACTGCATCAGCACCAGGCCGCCGAAGATGCTCCAGCGGTCCGTGATCTTGCCCTCGGCCTCGATGTCGATGCCCTGGATTCTGTAGGCCGCGCCCGAAGTCAGCAGGTTGTTGACGGTCTCGCGCGCATTGTCCTTGGTGGTTTGGAACAGTGCGCCCGTCACGAGCAGATGGCGGTCGGCGAGTTCCCATTTGGTGCCGATTTCGGCCGCCTTGTTGCGCTCGGGGCCGAGCAGAATGGCCGTGTTCGCCGGAACGCCACCGTAATCGGTGCCGGTTGCGTCAAGCTCCGACCCGAACGGATTGGCCGAGGTCGCATAGGCCGCGTAGATGCTGCCGATCGACATCGGCTTGTAGACCAGGCCGACGTTGTAATTGACGAGATTGGCATTCTGCTTGAGATAAGCCGAGTTTGTCGAAGAGCTTTGGCTGTAGCCATCATAGCGGACACCGCCATTGACGATGATGGTGTCCTGCCAGTTCGCGGTGTCCATGACGTAGACGCTGCTGGTGTTGACCCCATAACGCGTCGGGTTTCCAACCAGCGACGGCGTGCCGAAGCCAGAGAGATAAGTGTACTGAGGGGAATAGAGATTGACGTTCTGGACGGCGCCGTTGCTCGTTGAGCCGCCGCCGAACAGTTCCGAGGAGAGACCGGTGTAACGGTCGATCGAGATGTCCTCGTTCGTATATTCGACGCCGAACACCGCGGTGTGCTTGACCCCGCCGGTGTCGAGCTTGAACGTGGCCTCGTTCTGGTTGGCCCACACGTCCACGTTCTGGTAACGGCTCTGCGCGCTGGCCGTGGTCGTCCAGAGCAGCGGATTGACGTTGGTCGTATTCGGGTTCTGCGGCAGCGTGCCGATATAGTTCAGTAGCGAGTGCTCGCCGCGCACCTTGCTGGTCAGGGTGACGGCCTCGTTGACCCTGTACTCGGCCGTGGCGGTGCCGAAGTCCTGCCGCGCAGTCTGGAAGTCGCGGTTGACGAAGCCGTACCAGTTCTGGCGCGGGATCCCGGCC